>CANHPI010000007.1 GCA_947462425.1 Bacteroidota bacterium | reverse complement strand
GCAATATTAGTTTCTTCTCGTTTTTGAAGCAAATACAAATACAACGATTCTTTAATTTGTTGTTGTCTTTGAATCGTTCTATATTCTCTTTCGTATTTAGGAACCGTTCCAATTTTATCATTAAATTCTATATCCTTTTTTGTTAATTCACGAACCTTGATTTGTAATGTATTTTGTAAATTTTTCAAACCTTCTTTTACTGAATTTCTCAAACCCTGAATTTGACTATTCAAATTCTCAATAAGAGGATTTTTTTCTCCACTAGATTTAATTAATCGATTACGTTCCAAAACTAACCGGTTATACTCATTGATTTGTACTGACAAAGATGCATCTGTCAATCCTAAATTAGATGGAATTAAATCACTGGGTAAATCGTGTTTTTGTAAATATTCATTCACATATCCGGCAATTTGAGACTGCGTACTAGCTTCTAATAAATTCATTTCACTAGCATTCCCTGTTTCTAAAAACAATTTCGCTTCGGATTCTACATCTGTTAACTTGTGTGTTGTTTTAAAAACCTCCGCTTCACTTTCAACCCCACTCAATTCATCTGTGATGAACTTAATACGTTCATTGATAAAATTGGCAGTATTCTGACTCACCTCATTTTTGTCGGCCAATGCGTCTAGGTTATGTTGCTCAATCAGATTGTCAACTATATCAATTGCTTTTTGTGGAATAGGATCATTTAACGTAATCGTAATAGCACTAGAGGTTTTGTTAACAGGACTTACATTTAATGATGATAGATAACTATTTACGACCTCATCTACTGGTGAAATAAAAACCTTGAATGTTTTATTATAATAAGTTTCTGAATAAAAATTCGTCTTTTTAAATGAAATTTGGCCAAACGAAGTTTTTATTAATTGATCGAACTTATACTCTCCCAATCTGTGTTCATTTTCTGCATTTTGTAATGAAAATTTTTCCTTTGATAACGGTACCAGAATCCAATTACTTTTTAAATTAACTTCTGAAGAATCTTTAAGATAATAGTAAATTAAAATAGGTGTATCATGATAACGTTCATGATCAATTGGTCTACCATAAGAAAAATAAGACACATTTAATTTTAAATCCTTAACAACGCGAGTCATTAAGGTACGAGATTTCAAAATTTCGATTTCATTATCGATGTTTTTCTTATTTTTAAAAATACCCAAGTCTTCAAAAGCAGACAACTCATCTGTAACATCTGCTTTTTTATCATCTTTAATTAAAATACTACCACTTACTTCATAAAGTGGTACTTGAAATCTTAAATAAACAAAACCTAAAATTGATGAGATAAAAATACTAATCAAAAACCATTTCCAATGAAATAAGTATTTGATAAGCAAATCTTTAAGGCTATTTTCGTGATTTTCTTCAAGAGAAAAATTATACTGTTCGAGTTGCATTAACTAATAGTGTTACTGTCTGAATAAAACGGTCATTGTAATAAAAAGTGATATGATAGAAATAATCATACTCACATTTGATGTATTGACGAGAGATGAATTGATTTTGGCTCTATTCGGCTCTACATATATCACATCATTTTGCTGCAAATAAAACACTGAAGATGAAAAAAGATCCTTAGTAGTTAAATCCACACGAGTTTCGGTTTTTTTACCATTTACATCCCGGATTACCAAAACATTTTTTCTTATTCCTGTTATTTCTAAATCCCCTGCAAGACCAAGCGCTTCCGGTAATGTAATTCGCTCGTTAGGAATGGTAAATGTACCTGGATGCCTTACCTCACCAAGCACTGTTATTTTAAAATTAAGAATTCGTATGATGATGGTAGGATTATTTAAATAAAGTTTTAATTGTTGTTTCATTAATTCAATTGCCTCCACTCTTGTCAATCCTCCCAATTTAATTTTTCCTATAATCGGAAATTCAATATTACCATCTTTATCGATTAAATAACCCAATGGACTGGGGGCGCCCTGCGTATAACCAGTATTGCTTTGCATAGCATTAGAGACAAGTAAATTGAAAGGTTTAGAAGCCTGCTCATCAAATCCTAACACGCTAATAGAAATCATATCATCTGTTTTTAATGTAGGGGAATAATCTCTATTGATTTCTGAAGTTGATAAATCTCCTTGAAAATAAATAATTTTTTCTTTTTGTGTACATGAATATAGAGCAACTATAGTAAGGAGCAATGAAATGTACTTTTTAAAGTTTAATTTTTGTAACATAAAGCTCTAGTTCATATAATTTAAGGTTGACGAAAGTATTTGATTTAATTTAAATTAACAAATTAGGCACTTCGCTTTCTATTAAAAACAATATTAAATAAAGCCTTAAAAAAATAACGCATATCAGTCGTAAAAGGACGTTTTAATTTTTCTTCTAAATATTCTCGTTCTGCTTGTAACACAGAATTAACATCACTTTTTCTATTCAATGCTACATAAGGTGGTATGCATCCAGGTTTAAATTTTAATCGAAGCTCTTGAAGATCTTTTGGTATATCTTGGAAATAACGTTCTGATATAGGTCGAACACCTACAAGTTTCAAGTCTCCTTTCAATACATTAATTAATTGAGGAAGTTCATCTAACCAATATCTTCTTAAAATACGTCCCCACGGGGTTAACCTAAAATCATCTTTAGGTTTGCCTGTTTCGGCATATCCATGTTGCTTTAATATATAGTCATGCAAATATTCGGCATAAGGATGCATTGTTCTAAATTTATAAACGCCAATAATTTCTCCTCCCTTTCCTATCCGTTTCATTTTAAACAATGGACCGTAACTCGCTTTTAAATTATAATCAGGTTCTTTAATTTTTTTAGAAACAATATATTTCAATCCATTAAAAGATTTCTCATCAACAATTTCAAATCCGCAACTTACTAGACGCCCCATGACTTCTGCGGTTGACAATAGTCTATTTCTACCTTGTGTTATAAAAAAAAATATTTTTTTTAATCCCCACATTTTTGGGAACATGCGCAAGAAGACGAATTCAGTGGCAAAATATAGGTTCTTAATGACGGGAATCCGTCCTAAACGCTGACGCTTCTTTCGGGCGGTGATGGTCTCAAAACAAACAATGAACCAATCGCCGTTTTGCAGTCGGCTGTTTACTTTTTCAAAAAACTTATTGATAAAACGAATGTTGTTAACCTTACTCAGGTTAACAATGGCGTGTAGCTGCCTCGGGTGATTAAGGATGTTGAACTCGTTGGTGGTGCTTATTACCAAACTATCCTCGTCTTCGGTAGGTAAGTAAATGTTTAAAAAGGTATGAGCTTCTTTACCTATTTTTTGAATGAGTATCGGTTTCATTGTTTAACAAAAAGCTTATAAAGTATGCCACTCAGCAATATGCCAGTGTTGTTCGCTACAATGTCGTTGATGTTAAAGCTACGGTAGGGAAGTAAGTATTGTATAAACTCGCTTAAGTTTGCGAATACCAAGCCTGTTAATAGCCAAAGACCTTTGCCAGGATTAAAACTTTTATTCGGTTTTAACCACATCCATGGTAAAAATAAAACAGCATGCCCAAAATAATCACCTCTAATACTCAAAATATAAGTATTATTAAGTGCAGACTCTTTGTAGTTAATGGGGAGCGTTATTAATAAAACAATGATGCTTGTGTAAATTAAAAAAAATAGAACTTTTTTACTCATTGCCTGCCTTTACAAATACGTGTTTTTTAATTAAGTTTTTAAAGTTTTGTATTAGTAGTTCTTTACCCCACATAAATGGATTATCGTTCCATCGTTGCGGATGAAAGGTGAACATGATTTGACTAGGCAAGGTTCCTGCATTGGCGGCTGCAATAATTTCATCGGTTTTATGAAAACGTAAGTTAAAGCCAGAGTTAACCTTATCTCTTACACTCACTTTATCACCATCCCATTTACGACCAGTATCGGTTAAATAAAACACCTTTTTAAAATCCACATCAAAATAGGGCTCCCCAATAATCCCAAATTCTTTGTAATTGTATTTTTTCCAAAGGTCTTTAGAATCATATTTACTCAGCGGACTGCCATGCATACAAATGGTAGAAATAGGTGCTAATTTACGTAGTGCGCTTAGATTTTTTTCAAAGTCTTTTATGCCTAGTTCTAATTGACCTTTTATCGTGGTTAAACACTCGTAATGATAACCAATTTCGTGCCCCATTTCAGCTATTTCTTTTATTATTTTTTCATCCCAACTTTCAGGAACAGCGCGGAAATAATAAACACCTTTAACACCATGTTCATTTTGTATTTTAGCAAATCTTAAGGAGTTGTGAGGAAGTAAATCGACGTCGTGACGCAATATAACACTTCTTTTTTCTGGGACAGATAAAAATTCTTGAAAAGTTTGAAAAACATAACCTTGTTTTATTAGACTCTCAAGTAAATCAACATATTTACGAACAGTAAAATCCATTAATCTAATCTGTTGAATCTTATTCCATGTCTTGATAAGTATCTTGCTAATTCTTCTCCAATTTCACTCTTTCCAATTCTTGTTTTCAGCCTAAGATTTAAGATCATTTTAGATTTAATTTTGTTATGATTTGTGTTATCAGTTAACAATAAATCGAATTTTTGAGTCAGAATAGTATTAGAGGAATTAGAGTTTAAATAACACATAATGTGTTTTTTTCTACTATTACTAATGTTTATTCTAGTTCCATTTTCAATTTTAAACTCCTCCACATTAAATTGATTATATTTGATATAAGCGATGAATTCTTGCAGAATTTTCACAATTGTTTCTTCTCTTTTCTCTTCAGTAATTTTATTTGGATAATTTTCCTTGATGATTTTAGCTGGTGAACCGGCAGCCAATACATTTGATGGTAACTTGTTGGAAATTAGTGAATTCGCACCAATAACAACATCATTCCCAATTGTTACACCGGGCATTATAAATACTCGCCACGGTAACCAAACTCTATCTCCAATTGTAATTTTTGAAAATGTAACAGGAAAACCATCTAGTTGATTTAACCAGGAGCCGTGAGTGAATAACAAACAGTGTCCACCAATCCCTGAGTCATCTCCTATTTCAATAGGTTTTGTAGGATTAATAAATGAATATTCCATTATAATGGCACGTTTGCCTAATTTGAAAAAGGAATCGGGTGTTTTTTGTCCACCTACTATTACGTTTTCATTTATCCTTGCGTCATCATCTATTAATATACTTTCAGTATCTATCATCGTTAAAGATCCTATTGTGACAAATCGCCTAATATCTATCTTACGCGCCCGGATGACACTTATATATCCGATTTTGGAATTATCACCTATATTGACGTCTTTACCAATTATTACACTTCCTAGTCCGATTCTAACATTTTTCCCTATTTTATAACCTCTTAGACGATAGAGGTTTTTCTTAAAAAAGGAAGGTAAAAACCCAACCAGTACCATTTCTAATACTGGTATTTTGTTCTTTTTGATTAGCATGAAAGTAGGTGGTTAGTTTAGGAATTTATTTTGAATTAAGGGGTTTTCAATATATGCTTTTTTACTATCTGGATAGTTTTCAATAAACCAAACCAAGAAAGCTGTTATATCAATTTTTTCCTTTACTAATGTATTCAAATTATTTAAATGTTCAAGCTTAAGATTTGGATTTTGTAATAATTCAATTATTTTTTCATATAAGCCTTCTGTATTTCTAAAACTATATAATAGTTTGTATTTTACTTCATCATCGAAAACACCGGCATTCAATGAGTTTATATAAACCGATGGAGTGCCAAGTATTGCTGCTTCGGTAGCCATGGTGCCACTTTCTCCTATAAAAAAATCCGAGGCTTTTATAACACTATGTATTTTTTCTGGAGCAATTTTTATTTGATACTTAATTAATTCAGTATTTAATTTTCCTTCAGATGAAATTAAAACACGATATCCTTTATCGACAAATAATTTGATTAATTTTAACTTTAGAAAATAGGGAATTCCTTTTTGCCCTATATCATGTGACGCATTCCATGATACAAACCTAAAGATAACAAATTTTTGGGATTCGCTAATATTTAATTCCTTTTTTATATTGGTAATAGGATTAAAATAATTTTTGTGCAAATACGTAAATTCAATATAGGATTTAAATTTCACTTGCTTTTCACCCAAATCATTATAATAAACATCTGGGGTTAAGATTGTTTCTGTAAATGGAATAAAGGCAAGGATACCTAGCTTTGCATGCTCCGTGTCTGAGATTGCTATATGTGGTATTCCGTAAAGTTTTGATGAATGTGCGGCATAAGGTGTGCCAAATGACATGATGATATTAGGTTTCCATTTAATACATTTTATTAAAATGTAAATATCTGCAAAAAAGGTGTAGAATATTTTGCCTAATAAACTGTTTTTGCCTTT
The DNA here is from genome assembly GCA_947462425.1 of Bacteroidota bacterium. The sequence goes on along the minus strand of CANHPI010000007.1, from coordinate 13,517 downwards.
TCCCCTGGATATGAAAGGGATTTGATATGTATTTAACAATGAAAAAGTTATTTCTTTATTTCTTGCAATAATTAGGAAATCATGACCTTTTGATTGCATTATTTTAATAAAGTTTTTGAAATAATGTACATGTGCCGGGTGACCTATGTCAATTAATATTCTTAATTTTTTAGACATTTGCGTTTTCTTGTCGTCCTTCCGATTGATAAATGAACAAGGGTTTATTAGGTAAAAAGTATTTTACCAAGGGATAAGCAATCTTTTTTAATTTATTGATTATAGGAAAGTAGGATGGATAATTTAAATAAGAATTGTTAGGTGCTTTTAATAATTGATCAAACTCTTCGCTTGTAAAATTTAATTTTTTGCACACATAAGCTATATCTTTCTTTATTTGATCTTCCTGATAGGGTTTATTTTCTATCTCAGCTAATGCTTCTTCTCTAGATAGTTCGCCGCTTAAAACTAAAGCAGAATTGGTGACCTTTCGTTTATCAATCCCAAATTTTTCGTACAACCAATAAGTAATAATAAATTTTGTAAAGATATTCTCATAATGATGTCCTCCATAATCTTTCCAATCATAGGTATCTTTTAGTAATTTTTTAGCTTCGGTTTTATTGTAATCTAAATAAAAAAACGGGCGTAATAGCTTGATCTTTTTGAAATACGAGAACCAAACAAATTCCAAAAAGGAAAGGGTAGGGTATGTGGTTAATATGCGGCTACTAAATTTCTTCGCTAAAAATTTTAATTGTTTCGAATCACTATAGGTCCATTCTGTTGGTTGAAATCCTTCTGTTCTAAAATCGTGCCCTATCAGCACATACTTCAATCCATATTTAGCCGCTTTTTTGTAAAGTATAGCTTTTATGGCCAAGTCTGTTGGTGAATCTACCCATGGTAATCCGGCTTTCATATAGGCTCTCAATATATCTACTACCTCATTGTAATCTATTACATAAGTTTCCAGATCAATTGATAGGGCCTTGGTCATTTTTTCAATATTACTAACTGCTGTTTCTGAAGCCCATCCATTATCCAAATAAACAGCTAATGGTTTTAAACCATAGCTTTTAGCTAAATGGAGTAGGTAAGAACTGTCTGAACCGCCACTAATGCCAATAATGCAATCGTATGTTTTTTTTCCCCCAACAGCTTTAATTTTATCAATGTATCTTAGCCATTCCTGTTCCCCCACTTTTCCACGAGGAAAATCATGCGCCATTTTCGAATAGATCTGGGCATAATTCGATACCCCATCTTTATTAAATTTGATACCAGGAATTGTATTATCCCAAACCCCAAGGGCACACACTTGCTTTTCGATTGTTGATTTGCTATCTATAAATTCCCTGAACCACAATTCTAAATGTATCCACTTCCAAATTTCTTTGGAGATATCAATTTCTCTATTTAAATGTTTTTCAAATAGAACTTTTACTTTTGAAATATCTATAATGCCTCTGTTTGCGAAGGAACTAGAGTTTATGACCGACTCAATCAAAGTTTTAAATTTTGCTTGCCTGAACCATTCCCCTTCCGGTGTGGCAAAACCTACTTTATCAGCTCTGTTAGCTATTTTATCTGGGAGCACCCCTTTCATCGCCTCCCGCAGTATAAATTTAGTACTGCCATTCTGTATAATCTGATCAGATGGCAAAGAAATTGTTTTTTCCACCAAGCTATGATCTAAAAAGGGCATACGCGATTCAATAGAATGCCACATGGCATTAAAATCACCCCACTTCAAGTGATGGTCCATTTTGTATTCAAAGTGGTCAATTAAGGCCTCCTTTAAATTTGAAGAACCATAAATATTACCTGAAACTTGAGAGTGTTTGCTGTGTTGTTCGTTAAACGCTGCGTTTAAATAGCCTTTTTCACTTACACGTAATTGGGTACGTATTTTTTTTGGCAGTAAAAAGAAAATGAAAGTTTTTAAGGCAAATAGCGAGTGGTGTTTTTTGTAGTTGGCAATGATCTCTTTAATTAATTTACCAAAACGGAATTTAAATAGAAGTTCTTTATAATAAAGTCCGAAAAAGTAGTGGTAGCCCGCTAATTGTTCGTCAGCACCTTGCCCATCAAGTGTTACGGTTACTGTGCCTTTTGCCAATTGCATCACACGGTATTGTGCGTAGGCGGATGTAGAAGGAATTGGTTCGCCATGCGCTTTTACAAAGTTATTTAAATCATTTAGAAGCTCCTCGCCATTCGGTGTGGTAAAATGCATGTGTTTAACCTGATCTTTATACAGATTAATGAACTCCGACTCATCGCCTTTGTCGCCTTTTTTGTAAATAGCCGAAAAGGTATTAATGTCGTTGTTCTTTTGGTCGGTGAGTAACACAGATAAAATACTGGAAGAATCTAAGCCGCCTGATAAACAAACACCAACCGGTACATCACTTCTCATACGCAGTCGAACAGCATCAGTAAATAGTTTAAAGTATTCTTCTTTCGAACTAACTGCCTCTTTTAAATTTGCACGCAGATCGTACCATTGGCTAATACTCACTTGATTGCTTTTTTTATTCAGATCAATGTGAATACAATGGCCATGTTTTAATTTATAAATGTTTTCAAAAAAGGTTTCTTCGCTCTGATCGGTGCGGTTAAACACCAAAAAATCAAAAATCGCCTGAGGATTAGCTTTTGTTTGTTTTTCAGATACGGTTAATATAGCTGGTATTTCGGAAGCAAAAAGCAGTTTATTGTTTTCGATGGTATAATAAAAAGGCTTAATACCATATCTGTCGCGTGAAACAAAAAGGCTTTTATTTTTTTTGTTGTAGATCGCAAATGCCCACATGCCATTGAATTTATGCTGACAGTTTGGGCCCCATTCTTTAAAAGCGGTTAACAATACTTCAGTATCGGTTTGTGTTTGAAAGTTATGTCCTTTTTGTTTGAGTTCTTCCCGAAGTTCAATGTAGTTAAAAATCTCACCATTGAATATGATCACTAATTCACCATCCGATGAATGCATGGGCTGATGTCCGGCCGTGGATAAATCGAGAATGCTTAAACGCACAAAACCAAGACCAACATGTTGGTCAATAAACACACCTTCATCGTCAGGTCCACGATGTTTGATCTTGTGCATCATTTTTCTTACAGATTGTTCGGTAATGGTTTGATGATCAAGATTAATTATGCCAGAAATTCCACACATTTTATATATTTAGGCTATTGATTCAACAATTATAAAAATAAACTCAAGAATTAATTGAGGAACAAAAATTTCTTTATCATTAAACTTTGCTCTTTATGGAGTTGGTATGCAACATGTTTCGGGAATGGTCTGTAGTTAACAATAAATCGCGACCAGATGTAAGCATAAATCTGCAATAAACTACCAATTAAAAATGGTTTTTTCATAATATGTTTAAATTGGGTTAAAAGAAAATAAACAATGTTATATGGAACCGCACCTTTATAATAACCCGTAATCCAGTGATTATAAAAATTTGATTTCTTTATTCCTTCTGGCTTTAAATGATTAAATCTAAATGGAAACGTTTTAGTTTGATAGCCCTGAAATCTTGCAGAAGCAGATAAAAGTGTGTCTTCGCCATTAACTTTCGATATAAAAAATCCATTGTTATAATACAAAATCTCTGACTTAATTAACATTACAGCCCCACGATTACTATCCTCTTCAAATTTTTCTGGAATGTCATTTTGGTATAAGTGACCAGACGCTATACCCAACTTTTTGTTCAAAGTAAACGCATTTAAAAGGTTATGAAAAAAATTCTCATCGAATGAAACGTCCGCATCAATTTTAGCGATGTACCCAATTTCTTTGTCGAATTTAATTTTGCTTAAAGCAAAATTAAGTAGCGCAGCAACACGCCCTCCGGTTGCCTTTAATTCTGGATGAAAATTTTCTAATGTGTATAATTCAATCCAATTATGTTTATGCTTATATTTTTCAATAATATCTAATGTATTATCATCTGAATTGTCGTTTACTATTATCCATTTTATTGGTAAAATTGATTGCGAACAAACGCTTGCAAGTGTATGTTCAATAAAGCGACTTTCGTTTTTACAGGCTGTGATTATTGTGTAGACCATTATTTATTAATGGAGGTGTTTTTATATTTCAATTGTGTTGCGTAAATTGTTCCGAGTAAGAAAACAATTAGATTAATGGGAAGTAATAATTTATGACCATGTTTCCATTGAAATCTTATAGTCTTGCTAATAGAGTTTATTGAATATTTATTGAAAAAACTTTTAAATAGCCTAGCAAAATTGGGTTTTGTTATTGAACTTCCAATTGAAGTTAACAAAGGATTATCAATTATTTTTATATCCCATGATACAAAAAGATTTACACCACTATATCTTAATCGCAATGCAAAGTCCTCATCAGATCCGTATTGTGGAAAATTAATGCTGTCAAAAAAAAATATTTTTTCAGCATCTTCCATTGTAACAATCATTCCCCTGGTCATCAATGAGCAACTTGGATATATTCCTTCCAATTTATTAAATGCTATTTCATTTCTATTGTCAATGTAGTTATGAAATTTCATCCTGAACTGATTAAATTTTGAGGTTCCAGAAAATGTAACTCTGTAAGGGTTAGATTTTATTATCGTTATAGCTCCAAGTGCACTTTTTTGAGGTAAAGTTTTAATTGTATTATACATTTGAATTATAAAATTTTCTGGTACTGAACAATCATCATTTAATGTGATGATAAATTTACTTTTTAGTTCTTTAGCTTTTAGACAGCCTTCATTCAAGCATTTAGTAAACCACCAACTACCATCGCCTAAAACTGAAATTATTGATGTTGTTTTACTTTTAATCATTTCAATCGTCCCATCATTCGATCCGTCTACAACAACTATTAGATACACATTTAAGGTGCAGTTATCAATTTGAATGATTAACTGATCTAGTAATAATTCCAGAGTTTTCTTTCTGTTAAATGTAGGTATTATTATTGAAATGCTTTCTGTTTCCATTTATGTTTAACTTTATTCTCTTTTTAAAGATTCCTTTCGATTAAATATTGTTATTAATATTACAATTTTCAATTAAGAGATATTTCTTATAAATTTTGCTGGATTACCTACCCAATTTTGATTTGAAGGAATGTCACTTGAAACTAAACTCCCAGCTCCTATTATTGATTTTTCGCCAATTGTGACGCCTTTAAGTATAGTTGAGCGTGGACTTATAAATGCATTTTTTATGGTTACTTTGGATTTTTTGACACTGCTTGTGTCTTCGGGTATTATTGTTCTTTTTTTGAAATCAAGATCATGAAAATCGCTATCATAAATCACAGTATTACCACCTATTTTAACATTGTCCTCTATTTCAATTTCTTTGAAGCAGATTAAAGCTGTTGAGCTTATCCCTGCGTTATTACCTATTATTATTTTGGAGCTTTTCCCTGCAATTAGAAAGCGTTTTTGCTGACGCCCTATTTGATTATAGTATCTACCGCTATTCATTGAAAATCCCTCTCCGATTTGTATTAATCCTCCACGTTTTGAAATATAAACAATTGGAATTACGAAAATTTTAATGTTTTTCCCATAAATGATTCCTTCCATTTTAAACAGAAAAAGAGAGTATTACCTTGTATAAGACTTGTTGAAACTATAAAAAATGCCAACTACTATTTTATGTAGAAATCTTATTAAAATCATCGCTTTTGTTTTGACTCGATTTATTTGCCATGGAAATCAGATAATGATCATGAAATATTTTATCAAATATTAATGCAAAAATTAAACCATAGTAAAAGATTGAATAACTGACGAGGGTTGCATTAGCCCATAGAAAGACTAAGAAGGAAAAAAATCCACCATAGAAATTTGTTTTTTTTGCCCTTAAAAGTAATTTTCTAGCTAACAGAAACCAGAATCCAAAAAGCATTATACTGCCTATTATGCCATAGGATACTAAATGAGCCAAGTAGCCTACATGAATTTGAGAGCTTCCTGCTTCATTAGAAGCTATTTTAATTTCACGAGTCATATGAACACCAACGCCGAGAAATGGATTGTCAGGGAAAAATCTTTGAAAGTTTATCCATGCAACGTATCGCGTAGTTTCTTTTAAAGAGCCTTCAGAAAGCAATCGGTTATTATACCAGTCTTTTAAATTATAACCTGCGAAGGCAAGTACGAAATATAAAAACACAAAAACAATTAGAGTTAAAAACATGTATTTAATCATGTTTTTAATGCTGATCTTTTGTACATAAATAAGCTGCATAACAATTAGTAAAAAACCAACCATAATATATCTAGTGTTTGTAAAGAAGGCTGTAACTCCACCAATTAGAAGAAAAAAAATATAGTATTTGTTTTTTGAATAAAATAAGTATCCAATAAGTATTGAAACTAAAGGTAAAAAAGTGAGCCCCACCTCATTAGGGTCAATGAATCCAAAAATCGAAGGTCTTCTGTCGTTATAAATATCTCCAATAAGGGTGTCACCGATTTCATCATTTGACCATAATGGATTTGAGTCCAGGAAAGAAGGTAAAACAACCTGAATGCATGAGGCAAGGAATGCTAAAATTAATGTGACTTTAATTATTTTAATAGATTTATAAATGAAATCGGGTTTGAAGTGGATAGAATTTATAATAATAAGAATAAAAAATACTGACAAATTTTTAGCATTTGTTACATTAACAATACCTTTTTTATCATAATAACCATTATTAAAAGACCAAATAATGATATAAAGAGCGTAGGCTAATAGAAGTAAATATATTAAGTCGAGTTTAATTTGAATGTTCTTTTTAATTATATGAACAACACCTAGTAAACATGCAAATAATTGAAAATAATAGGAACTACTATACAAACCAAGTTGACCAAAGGTCATGAATGATATTAATGGTGAAAACAACATTAGAAGGAAGAAATTATGAGTGAGTTTGTTTAGTGTCATTACTTCTGTACTTACTATATTTCCGTTTTGTAATTAAATTATTTAATTATACTTTATCTGCATAATTCAAAAATATCCTAGATAATCTAAGGTCATGATTGGATAGCAAGTCAATAATCATTCCCGCCGCTATTTACCGAAAAATTATTGCCAATATTAACTACTGATTTTTTAGAAATATCAATAATTGGAAATCCATTAAAAAGTACATGATTACCGATAATGCATTTACTCCTCCTTAAATGAAAATGAGCGTATAAATTACCAGTAAATTTGATAATTCTAATTTTCAGTCCAACAAAAAGTCTAAACGCTAAAATTAAAAATTGCATAATTTTTATTTATTCCATATACCATATGCTTTATTTTCAATTATTTTATTGAATTGAATAGGATATATGATTGCTCCAAACAAACTAATTACTATAGTAGATAAAACGGTTCCATGTAAACCAAAATGATTACAAAAAAAAATTGCCAGTGGTATATTTATAATACTGCCAACAATAGAAATTATTAATTGTAGTTTCACCTTTCCTATTCCATTTAAAAACTGACTGTAAATTCCATTCCAGATATTAATAAGAACATAAATTCCCATACTTAGAGATAAAGCAAATGGTATTTTTATTGTATTTCCAATCCAAAATGAATATATCGGACCAGAAAAGATAATTAATACACCAGCTACAATTAATATTGTAATAAAAAAAACATGAAGTTTTCTCATTGTAGCCTCAATCCACTTGATATCTTTTTTAATCCAAGCATCAGTATAAGCACTCCACAGCGGGGATGATATGATATTAAAAAACATTGGAAGAATAAAAAAATATTTGTAAGAAACATTAAAGGGAGTTACTTCTATGGGCCCAAATTTTTGAACGATAATTATATTATTGGTTTGGTAAAGAACTATAAAAGCAATTTGGATAACAAAAAACTTAACCCCTACATTCATCAGATTTTTTGTGTATTTAAATCGAACCCACTTTATTGATGGCATGTATTCTTTGTATGTTGTATTATAAAAATATAAAGTTGAAACTAATAAAGCAATCACAGGGCATAAACCCAAAACAACTGTTAACTTTAATAAATTTCCTGATGTTGAATTATGTATGGTATATATTGAAATTAATGTAAGGACATTACCAAAAAAACTGATTAAAGAACTTTTAGCAGGTTCATGATTAGCTGTTAATATAGTTGATATAATCTGTAAGATAAATTGGGAACAAAAAAACAAGAATGTTATTGTAACCAATGCAGATAGTCTATTATCAGTTATCTGTTTACAATTAAATATTTCTGCCCAATTTACAAATGGATTTACAAGAAAATAAACTATAATTAAACCTGTAATTAAAATTATTAAAATTGCATAAGTAGTACTTACGTATATTTTCGCTAACTGGATTTTACCCAAAGAAACTGCCTCAGCAAATTTATTTCGTAATCCGTTACCTAAACCAATATCAAAAAAACTAAACCAACCGATTATGGATGTAAGAGTCATCCAAATACCATATTCTGTAGGGGTGACAAAAGCTAAGGTTAAAGGAACTAAAAATAAATTTGTTAAAATATTAAATCCCTTTACAATTAAAGATAATAAAATATTTTTTTTAATACCAACACTCCTTTTATGCCCATTATTGACAATGCTATTTAGTGATAATATTGTATTTTTTAATAAATTCAATCTAACTGAATTTTAGCTTTTTATAATTTTTTTTCAAATAATACATAAAAACAATTTCTATTCTTGACGAATTAATTAATGGCAAAAGAGAAGTGTGATATCCGGAATATTTATTTAAATAAGTTTTTAAATTATTATTTAACAATTCTGTTGGGCCTACATTAATTCCATACAATGTGCCTTTTATTCTATAAGTAGTGTAATGATTTTTAGTTAAATTATCAATAATACTATTCATTAAAGTTTCTTCTGTTTTATTATTTAAAATGTTTTTTTCTAAACCATAATCAACACATTTCTTCATGTCTTTAGTAAACGAATCAAATACGTTAAAACTCACTTTTGAATATTTACTTATCAAAGAATTGGAATAAAGTAGTATTGATTTATTATTTATTGATAAAGAATCAAGAAATAAGACAAAACCCAAAAAAGAATTTCCTTTAAATTTCTCAAAGATTAATTCATCATTAGATTTACAATTTTTAAAAATTACAGCACTAATTAATGTTAATTTATATCCAGCTGTGGTTATTAAATCAGTATTACTAACTTTTTCCCATCTGTAATTGACATTTTTAAAACTTTTTTCATCAATATAATTTTCCCAATCTGCCAAATGCAGGGAGCTAATATCTTCATTATTTTTTAGTATATTAATTACAGTAGCAATCAATCCATTATTTATGAACTCATTATCAGAAAGAAGCCAAAAAAAATGACCATTTGCTAATTCTTTACATTTTTTAAAATTACCATAATAGCCAGTATTCTGCTTTTGAGTAAAATGTATAATATTTAGACTTTGAAACTTCAATTTATGACTATTGATAACTTCTGAAGTATTATCTGTCGAACAATTATCTGATATGATTAACTCTATAAAATCTTTAAATTCAGTTAACTGCGGCAATAATTGACTAAGTGCAATTTCTAAAATTGACGCCCTATTCCATGTTGGAATTGTAATTGATAACAACGGTCTATTCATTTTATTTCAGAATAATAATTAATTGTTTTTATCAATCCTTCTTGTAATGAATTATTTACCTTCCAACCCAATTTAAGCAAAGCACTATTAGTGGCTTTTGCATACATAATTTCATTTTCACGATAATTCAATACGCCAAAATTTAACTCAGTACTACTTTTACATAACTTCTGTAATAATAGTACGATTTCCTTAATACTTGTCACTATACCAGTGCCAACTTCATATTCTTTTTCTAAAACAGTAAGATTTGAGAGATTTTGTAAAATTATTCTGTAAGAATTTACAACATCATCCAAAAAAATCAAATCTCTCATTTGTTTTCCTAGAGTTAAATCAAATTTATGATCGTTATTTATCAATTTAAGTTGAACTATTAAATTGAATTAGTGTTTTACAAATAAATTTCAAGTCATTTTCTGAGATGTTATAAAAGAACGGTAGTCTTATTAATCTCTCAGTATATTCGTCTGAATTTGGCAAATTTCTTTCACCATGCTTATCTTTATAAAAGGCAGACTTATGAAGGCTTAAATAATGAAACACAGCATAAATATCATTGTTTTTTAAATGTGTTATTAGTTTTTCTCGTTGTGATGAGTTTTCACAAATCAAGTAAAACATATGACCATTATTTGTTGAATAAGAGGGTATAAATGGCAGCTTTATATTATTATGATTCGCGAAATCCCATAATAAATTGTAGTAGGTATGCCAAATTTCCTTTCTTTTTGTTTGAATGATATTAAGATTCTCTAATTGCGCCCACAAATATGCTGCAATTATCTCTGATGGTAAAAAAGATGATCCTGTATCAACCCATCCATATTTATTGACTTCGCCTCTAAAAAATTCAGCTCTGTTAGTACCTTTTTCCCAAATAATTTCAGCTCTTTTTATGAAACGCTCGTCATTAATTGCTAATAAACCACCTTCACCAGAATTAATATTTTTAGTTTCATGGAAGGAAAAGGCTGCCATGTGTCCAATGCTACCAAGTGGTTTTTGCTTGTAATACGAGTCTATTGCCTGAGCAGCGTCTTCAATAACAATTAAATTGTACTTATTTGCAATTGCCATGATTTTGCCCATATCGCATGCAACTCCTGCATAATGCACAGGTACAATAGCTTTTGTTCTTTTGGTAATCAAAGCCTCAAGTTGATCGGCATCCATATTAGGATGGTCTTCCATACTGTCAATGAAAACTATCTTGGCGCCTTGTCTAACAAAAGCTAGCGCGGTTGAAACGAATGTGTAAGATGGTATAATAACTTCGTCACCAGGTTCAATGTTTGCTAATATTGCACACATTTCTAGGGCATCGGTGCAAGACGTTGTTAGTAATGCCTTTTTGAAACCATAATTATCTTCGAAGTATTTTTGGCATTTTTTGGTAAATACGCCATTTCCTGATATATGACCTGAATTTACAGCTTCTATTATATATTTAGTTTCGTTACCGGTAAGATGTGGTTTATTAAATGGAATTTTTATTACACCCATAAGTGATATACTTCTTGTTTTTTAATTACTGCAAATCCGTTTTTTTTATAAAAACACATTGCTGTTGTGTTTTCAAATTGTGTTGCAACATTAATTTTTTTGATTCCGTTTAAATATGCGATATTATTTACTTTCTCTAAGAGTGATTTCCCAATACCCATCTTTCGTGAAGTTTCATTAACTGCTATTAAGCCAATTGTTAAAGCTTCATTATTTATCTTATAAGTTATAAAACCTGCAATTTTATTTTCAATTTCGTTAATTAAAACGTCATCGGCAATCTGTTTCATGATGGATTTGTTAATCCAATCATAATATAATTTTTCGAATTCATTATTGGTGAAATTGCAATCTGTTCTGAACCTTGAATATTTGCCGCTCATTTTTGCTAATTGAAACAATTCTGTATGATATTTCCTTTCGCTATATGACTGAACTAAGATATTGCTATTTATATTATTATTTTCAACTGGTTTTTCAAATACAACTTTTGTGTCAATCGGTTTAAAATTTTGAGCTTCTAATTGTATTTTCGTAGATTCATTTTGAGGATAAATATATAGTAATTTTATTTGTTTGTCTACCAGCTCTCTTTTTAATGTTTCAAAGTTTATTTCGTTAATTAAATTTAGCTCGGCCACATAATAATTAAACAGATTTGAATCGTATTCTAGAATCTTTATCATTTTGTTTTATTTGTAATGATATCTGTAATATTTTTTAATATGATGTTTTGATTAATTTTTTTTGAAGTTATTTTTACCTCATTTTTCATACTACTATAAATCGGAGCTGGTAGTTTTATTGCTTTAATAATAGCCTCACTTAGTGCAATTGAATTTTTTTCAAATATAATATATCCATTTACTTCGTCTTTAATATAATCTGCGGCATAGCCAGTATTAAAGCAAATAGAAGGCGTGCCACATAGAATGGATTGTAATATCATAGTTGGACCAGCCTCTTCTATTGAAGGACATATAAAATAATCAGCGGCGTTATAGGCTTTTGCCAATAAGGCGTAATCAGTTATAAATCCTAAATGTTTAATTTCGAAAGCAGTTTCATTTAATTGATAATTTAAATTATTACCTGCAACCAAAAGAGTAATTTTATTAATATCGTACCCAGATTCAATTAGTTTTTTGTAAACTATATTTAAACCTTGAAGGAGAATTTGCATCCCCTTTCGTTTTTCGCTTAATGAAACTGCTCCAAAAAATAGGACGACTTCATTTTGATCAATATTAAAAAAATTACGAACCTCATTTTTTGAAAGTTTTTTGAAAATATTTTTATCAGGCACTGGAAAGATGCCTTCATGTATTATTTTATTTTTAAAAATAGTTGAATGTTTTATTTGGTAAGCTATTTGAGAATTTGCCGCAAACAAACTGACGTCTGTTTTTTGCATAAACTCCATTTTATAACTGTGATTAATGTTTGTATGGTCTTGCAATTTCGTAGAATAGATTGCAGGGCAATTACCACATTGATTTTGGTACCCAACACAATCCCATGCATAATGACATCCACCGGTAAAAGGTGCCATATCCATCGGGTACAAATAAATTGGTGCACCTGTAGTCTTATTCAATTCATAAATGTTTTTATATGAGACGAAGTTATATGTAAACAGAATAATTATATGACTTGGTTGAAATTTAGCTTTTTTTAGTATTTGCTCTGTTTTGTAAAAGGTTTTTGTTTGATCAAAGTCTAAGACGTGATAATCTGGGTTTGTATTTAAAAGGTAATTTTCTTTAAGGTTTAATTTGTAAAGAATTTTTCGAAATTTATTTGCAATTCTTTCTAAACAATATTGTACTGGATTTAAAAATGCAATAACATTTGGATTGTCAGATTTACAATGCTTTGTGAGTAACTTAACTTTATTGTCTTCGAATTGTGAAAGTCCATTCAATAAATCAAGAGCAACTATACCTGATGATTTATATGGATTAGCCGCTGAAATAATTAGTATATTTTTTGTTTTAACCAAATTAAATTAGAGTTTTTATGCGTTTGAACTATGTGCGACAAGAATTTATTTATTTCAAATGCTCCCAGTACCACTCCAACGCCTCTTTTAATCCTTTTTCAAGATTATGACTTGGCTGATATCCCAACAATTGGTTCGCTTTATCTATACTCGCTAAGGAATGCGGAATATCGCCCTGACGATTTGGACCTTGAATCACCTCCATATCTTTTATTTTTATATCATACTTACACAAATAAGTTTTCAATAAATGCAATAATTGATTTAAATCAGTTCGTTCTCCTACAGCTGTATTAAAAACTTGACCAATGGCTTCTGGATTATGAGTAAGCATTGCTAATTCGTTCATTTGCAATACATTATTTATGTAAGTG
>CANHPI010000006.1 GCA_947462425.1 Bacteroidota bacterium | reverse complement strand
TAACTCCAACGTCAACTGGTACAAAATGTTACACTTTAACTGCTGTAGATAATTTTGGTTGCAGTTATACAACCGTTCAATGTGTTACAGTTACGCCCGGTTCGTATGCTGGAGTAAGTAATACTTTAGCTGTCTGTAATTCCGCCGCCTCTACAAATTTATTTTCTTTACTTGGCACAGGCGTTGCAACCACAGGCAGTTGGTCTGGTCCAGCGCCTGCTCTTTCAGGGGGTAATTTAGGAACTTTTAACCCTGCTGGTTTAACGGCAGGCGCTTATAATTATACGTATACGGCCCCTGCTTCAGGCAGTTGTCCCCCATCAACCGCAATAGTATCAGTAACGGTTCGGCCTAATCCGTCGGCTACTTTAACTTTCACCAATCCAACATGTGCAAATCCAACTGGAGGAATAATAAATATTAATAACACATCTTCGCCATTACCTCCGCCAGCACAAACTATTTCAAGTTTCGCAAGTAGTTTAGGTACAGTAACTGGTCAAACTGTTACTGGATTGGGGGTTGGGACACCAGTAATTACATTAACCAATAACTTTGGATGTACATTTACAGTATCGCCACCTGCATTAACTATTACTCCTGGCCCAACAGCATTTTCTTTAACGCCAGCAAATACAACCTGTGGCAATAATAATGGTACTTTAACATTTGGAGCTCCCATAACAGGAGGCACGGCACCTTACACTTATTCAGTAAATGGCGCAGCTGCAACTTCGGTAACATCTAGTTTGTCAATAGGGACATATTCTGTTACAATAAAAGATCTAAATGGTTGTGTATTAACTCAAACAACTAGTATCATTAATATTCCTGGCCCAACCGCAATAGCAGGAACAACTACACAAGCAAGTTGTACTTCATCTAACGGTACATTCAGTGTTACTGGAGTAACTGGTGGAACAGCAGCCTACACATACAGTGTAGATGGAGTTGGCACATCAAGTTTAACAAGTGGTTTGGCAGCCGGAACGCATACAATTTTAGTAAGAGATGCTAATGGATGTATTTTCAGCAGAACCTTTGTTATTGGAACAGCAAGTGGCCCTTCAAGTTTTGTTGTCAACACAACAAATTCAAATTGTGGATTAGCAAACGGAACATCGACAGTATCAGGAGTAGTTGGCGGCACTCCAACCTATAGTTTTTCTTTTGATGGAGGTGCATTTGGCACAGGTACAACTTCATCAGGTTTAACCGCGGGGAATCATACGGTAGTAGTAAAAGATATTAACGCTTGTACATTGACAGTTACCTATAGTGTTTCAAATAATGCACCGCCAACAGCAGCTATTTCAAGTTCATTAAATGTGTTATGTAATGGAGCATCAACTGGTAGTTTAACCGTAGTTCCAACTGGCGGTACAAGTCCATATACTTATACGCTAACAAGCCCAACTCAAACAAATACTACTGGAGCATTTACAAGTTTGCCTGCTGGAACTTATAGTATAACTGTGAAAGATAATTTTGCATGTACAGCAACAGTTACTGCCGTTATTAGTCAACCAACATTACTCACAGGAACAGTCAGTTCTGTCCCAGTTAATTGCTTTGGAAATGCGACAGGATCTGTTTCTGCAAGTGGCTCAGGAGGCTTAGCTCCATATACTTATTTGTGGCCGACTTTAGGAAACAGCACTTTATCAACTGTTGGTGGAGTAACGGCTGGAACGTACACGGTTACAATCAGAGATGCTAATTTATGTTCAATTACAAGAACAATTACTGTAACTGAGCCAGCTTCGTTAACATTAACATCCACTCTTACTCCAGCAACATGTAGTTTACCTAATGGTTCAGGTACGGTCACAGTTGGAGGAGGAACTACTAATTATTCTTATAATTGGAGTAATGGCGGAGTAACAAATATTTTAACAGCAGCCTCTGCAGGTACTTATACATTAACAGTGCAAGACTTTAACGGTTGTGTTTTAACAAGAACGGTAGCTATTACTAACATTGCTGGACCAACTGCAATTACAGGAACAACAACTTTAGCAGGTTGTGGTCTATCAAATGGAACCTATAATATAACAGGAGTAACAGGTGGAACCGCTGCTTACACATATAGTATAGATGGAGTTGGTACATCTAGCTTAACAACTGGTTTGTCAGCTGGAACACATACAATATTAGTAAGTGATAACAACAACTGCACATTTAGCACAACATTTAATATTAATACTGCTAACGGACCGACTTCTGCACCTGTCGTGACAACAAATGCTTCTTGTGGAACGGCAAACGGTACGGCTACAGTAACTACTGTAACTGGAGGTGTTCCAGCATATCAATATTCCTTTGATGGAGGAGCATTTGGATTAGGAAATACAATTTCGGGTCTAGCATCCGGCACACATACAGTTATTATTAGGGATGTGAATTCATGTACACTTGCTGTAACATATAATTTGTTAAATAATAGTGGACCAGCATTATCAGTTACAAATTCATTAAATATCAATTGTTTTGGAGGAAATACCGGTAGTTTAACAGTAACTCCAGTTGGTGGTACTGCTCCGTATACATTTACCTTAACTGCACCTACAGTAACAAATACAACAGGAAGTTTTACGGGATTGGTTGCAGGTGCTTACAATATAATAGTGAGTGACAATTCTGGTTGTACGGCAACTACCTCAGTTACTTTAACACAACCATCAGCTGTTACATTAACAGTTACATCTTTGCCTGTTAGTTGTTTTGGTAGTTCTACGGGAACAGTTTCTGCATCAGGTAGTGGAGGTTCAGGAACATTAACGTATTTATGGCCAGCGCTAGGTTCAAGTACGTTAGCCACAATAAATAATGTAGCCGCAGGAACATACACAGTTACACAAACAGATGGTAACGGATGTTCAATAAGTCAAAGTATCACTGTAACTCAGCCAACATCATTAACTTTAACATCAACATTAACGCCTGCTACTTGCGGAAACTCTAATGGTTCAGGTACAGTAACTGTTAGTGGAGGCACACCTGCATATTCATATAGTTGGAGTAATGGAGGAATATCATCCACTTTAATTTCAGCATCAGCTGGAACATATACAATAAACGTAACAGACTTTAGCGGTTGTGTTTTAACAAGAACTTTAGCTATTACGGACATAGCTGGACCAACTGCAATTACAGGAACAACAACTTTAGCAGGTTGCGGCTTATCCAATGGTACCTATAGTATTACAGGGATTACCGGAGGAACAGCTCCTTTTACTTTTAACGTTGATGGAGTTGCTACGTCAAGCATTACAAGTGGCTTATCAGCAGGCACACATACAGTAGCCGTTATTGATTTTAATGGTTGTACATTTAGTACAACTTTCATTATAGGAACAACTGTTGGACCAACAAATGCAACAGTGGTTACAACAAATGCCACTTGTGGAAATGCAAATGGTACAGCTACAGTAACTGCCGTCACTGGAGGTGTTACAGCATATCAATATTCCTTTGATGGAGGAGCATTTGTAAATGGATCAAGTATCTCTAGTCTTAGTGCAGGACCGCACTTTGTAACAATCCAAGATGCTAATTCTTGCACAGTAACTGTAACTTATAGCGTTTTAAATAATGGTAGTCCAACTGCAGCAATTATTAGCTCTACTAATACAAGTTGTTTTGCGGGAACTAATGGTGGATTTACTATAGCAGGGGCAGGAGGAAGCGGTGCTCCATTTACTTATACTTTAACTTCTCCTTTTCAAACAAACGGCACAGGAGTGTTTATTGGCTTACCTGCAAATACTTATACTATAATTACAAGCGATGATGCGAATTGTGCAACCACTACAACTGTTGCCATAACTCAACCACCAGTTGTAACCTTAACTACAACTTCTCTTCCAGCTTTATGTTTTGGAACAGCAACAGGCACGATTAACATTACAGGAGCAGGTGGAACAGGGGCTTATACTTATAGTTTAAATGGAGCTTCACCCCAAACTTCCTCATCATATACTTCAGTTGGATTTGGGATTTATAATATTGCCATTAAAGATGCTAATGGTTGCACGGCAACACAAACAGTGCAGGTTAATCAGCCTAGCGCATTGGCAATAGTTGTATCAACACAAAATGCAAATTGTACTGCTGCAAACGGTATTGCTTCTGCAACGGTTAGTGGTGGAACACCAATTTATACATACACATGGACCGGAGGAGGAGGAGCTGCAGCTGTTAGTAATCCAATGGTAAGTGGTGCCTACACGGTAACAGCAACTGATAATAATGGCTGTGTGATTTCAAGTCCTGCAGTAATTGGATTAACAACAGGAGGCACGGCCGCGATAACAGCCTCATCTAACATTACATGTAATGGATACAATAATGGTAGTTTAACAATAGGCATGACCGGAGGCGCAGCCCCATTTACTTATTTATGGTCTCCTAGCTCACAAACAGTAGCAACTGCAACAAGTTTAAGTCCAGGAACCTATTCATGTATAGTTACCGATTTCTATGGTTGTATAGCAACGGCTACTGCAACTATTATTCAACCGAATGTATTAAATATTACTACAAGTTCAAATAACGTAAAATGTTTTGGAGGATCTACAGGAACAATAACTGCAGCGGGAAGTGGAGGCACAGGGTCTTATAATTATTTATGGCCGACCTTGGCAAGCACTTTATCAACTGTTCCAAATGTTTCAATTGGTAATTATACATGTGTAATTACTGATGGTAATGGATGTACAATCTCACAAACTATTGCAGTTACGGAGCCAACTGCGATTAGTTTAACATCAAGTGTAACATCTGCAAATTGTAATCAGGCTAATGGATGTGCAACTATAACCGCAACAGGCGGAGCGCCAGGGGCATATACTTATACTTGGAGTTCTGGTTCAAATACAGCAGTTCAATGCGGTGTTTCAGCCGGTACACAAACTATTATAGTTCAGGATGCAAATAATTGCATTCAAACTTTAGCTGTTACTATACCAAATATTGCTGGTCCTATTATTAGTATTTCAAGTCAAACCAATGTTAGTTGTTTTGGTGGTAATAACGGAGTTGCTACCACAAGCGTATCTGGAGGTGTTGGTCCTTATACCTATTCATGGGGAAATGGAAGTAGTAATGCAATAGCAACTAATTTATCAAGTAACATATACACAGTGTCTGCTACAGATCAAGCTGGATGTGTTACCTCAACTTTTGTAACTATTTCACAACCAAGCGTATTAACGGTTACTATATTACCCACAAATCCTAAATGTTTTGGAGCTACTAATGGTTTTGGTATAGCTGCTGCGTTGGGAGGCACTCCGTCTTATACCTATTCATGGTCTGATGGGGGTACTGGTCCAACTAGTAATCAATTGGGAGCAAATAATTATAATTTGACAGTTACAGATGCAAACGGATGTATTGTTACTTCAAGTATGGCCTTAGTTAATCCCCCAGCTCTAGCAGCAAGTATTACCGCAACAAATGTTTCTTGTTTTGGTGCCTGTAATGGAATAGCGACAGCAACAAGCACAAATGCTATTGGAGGAGTTACATATTTTTGGATTGGAGGATCTAATCCAATTACGTCACAAACTGCTACTGCTTTGTGTGCAGGCACTTATACAATGTTTGCAACAGACCAAAATACTTGTACGGCAAGTTCTCAAGTAACAATTACAGAGCCACCCGTATTTACAGCAAGCATTTCTTCAACTGGAAGTATTACATGTAATGGAGGTAATAATGGATCTGCTGTTGTATCAGCAACTGGGGGCACTCCTACATATTCGTATACCTGGAGTGGAACAGCTTCGGCTAATGGCAATAGTGCAAATGCAAATTCATTAGTTGCAGGTTCTTATACGGTAACAATAACAGATGCTTTAGGATGCTTAACGACGGCTAACACCAATATTTTGCAACCAACTCCATTTGTTCCTATCTTAACATTCACCGACCCAAAATGTAATGGTGCTTTGGATGGAACGGCTAATATTGCTTACTCTGGAGGAGCAGGAACAACAACATTTTTATGGGAACCTGGATTACAACAGCCAGGAAATTCTGTCAATAATTTAGGAGCTGGCAGTCAATCTGTAACTATTACTTCAAATGGAACATGCACAACTTCACTTACTTTCACATTATCACAACCAGCGCTATTAACCGCAGCTGTCTCGGCAACTAATTCAACATGTAATCAATCTAATGGTCAAGCTTGCGCAGTTGTAGGTGGCGGAACTTCACCTTTGACTTATCAATGGAGTAATGGACCAACTACTTTATGTAACAACAACATTCCATCAGGTTCTTACAATTTTGTGGTGACTGATTTTAATGGTTGTACAGCTAACGGCGTTGGTTTAGTGAGTGATATTTCGGGACCGGTTGTATCAATAACCAGCCATACTGATGTTAGTTGTTTTGGTGGCTCAAATGGTGCTGCAACGGCTATTATTTCAGGTGGAGTTCCTACCTACACCGTTTTTTGGAGTAATGGAGCTACCACTCAAAATGTATCTAATTTAAATGTTGGAATAAAATCTATAACTGTTATAGATGCTTCTGGATGTATTGGAACAGCATCAGTGACTATTTTACAACCTTCTATTCTAACAAGTGCAATTGGAAGTTTTACAAATGTATCTTGTTCAGGTTTATCAGATGGTGGAGCTACCATATTTGTAAACGGAGGAACTTCGCCCTATACTTATTCTTGGACGCCAAGCGCGCAAACTAATTCCGTAATGCTTAATGTACCTGCAAATTCTTATAGTTGTTTAGTAACTGATAATAATGGATGTACCACTTCTTCATCCGTCTCCATTTTTGAACCACAGCCACTTCAAATATCTAATTTTACGGTAACAGATATTTCTTGTTTTGGAGGTTCTAATGGTCAAATATCTACGACCTTGGTTGGCGGAACGCCTGGTTATACCTATACATGGATTCCAAGTCAGCCAGGAAATAACGGAACAATTGGTGGCTTACCTGCTGGTGGATATTCGCTGACTGTTATAGATTCTCATGCATGCCCTGTGAATACGAGTTTTAACTTAATTCAACCAACTCAATTAGTTTCTTCGTACACATCTTCTCCTGCATCTTGCGGTGCGGCAAATGGTTCGGCAACTATAACTGTAACAGGAGGAACTCCAACTTATACAGTAAACTGGAATACATTTCCAACACAGCAGGGATTTGCAGCTAGTAACATCCCGGCAGGAACAAATTGGATTGCTAGTATTACTGATTCAAAAGGTTGTTTATTAAATCAATCTGTGACGGTATCAAATGCGTTACCTCTATCAATTACTGGATTTAATATTACGACGCCTAGTTGTTTTGGATTATCTAATGGAGCTATTTCTGTAAACTATGCTTCAGGCTCAGCGCCATACACTGTTTCTTGGTCAAATCCAATATCACAAACAACAACGTCTTCTGCCTTAACTCAAAGCGTATCTGGTGTTGCTTCAGGAAGTTATACTGCAACTTTAACAGATGGAAATGGATGTTCAGTTTCGTCCTCAACTGTTGTTACGCAACCACCAAATTTGGTATTACTATCAAGCCCAAATTCATCTATTTGTTTTGGTAATATTACACAATTATCAGCATCAGCAAGTGGTGGTTCAGGAGCTTATAGCTATACTTGGTCTCCAAATATAGGTATTGGTGCAGGGCCACACACGGTTAATCCAATTGGTATGACCATATATAGTGTTTCGGCAAGTGATGGTAATGGATGTTTGACTAATCCAAAAATTATTACAATTAATGTTACTCCTCCATTAAGCGTAATTGGCTCATCAGCAACCACATGCCACAGTGTAACAACTATCTTTACACCTACTATTACAAGTCCAGGAAATGGCGGTCCATACAATTATACTTGGAGTCCTATTGTGGGTAGTTTAAGTTCATTAATGGTAGCTGGTAATGCTCTTAATATTGCCACAACTAATACCTATGTCGTAGTTGTTGACGATGGTTGTTCTGTTCCTGCAACGGCTATTTTTACCTTAAATACAAATCCTGCAC
Organism: Bacteroidota bacterium; assembly: GCA_947462425.1. Next base: position 12,462 of record CANHPI010000006.1, on the reverse strand, counting down.
CAGCTGTAACTTTTACAGCTAATATGGTAGAGGCATGCGCGCCCGCTGTAATTGATTTTACAGCTACTCCTGGATTCCCTGGTGGATACACATATTATTGGTTAAGTGATAACAAAGATTTTATGGGAAATACTAATCCTATTTCTTATAATTATTTAAATGCAGATACAACGTCTGTTACGTTAACTATAACTAACACACTTACAGGATGTTCTTCATCCTTAACTCAGACCAATTATATTATTATAAACAAGCAACCTATTGCTTCATTTTATGCGGATCCCCAAACAGTAAATATTTTAGACCCTAATTTCAATTTTATTAATACTTCTCAAGGAGCAACAAGTTATTATTGGCATTTTGGTGATCCTTCTGCAAATAATGGTTCTAATACTTCAATTGTCACAAATCCAAGTCATGCATATGCTTATGCAGGAACATACGATGTTAATTTAGTGGCTTCCACTATTAAAGGTTGTAAAGATACTGCAATGTTGAGGGTTGAAGTTACGCCTGATTTTTCACTCTACATTCCTAATACATTTACCCCTGACGGAAATGGATTAAATGATGTTTTTCAACCTATAGGAGTGGGTATTGACGAAGAAAATTATCGTATGGATATTTATGATAGATGGGGTGAAACTATTTTCACAAGTGATGTTTTTCAAAAAGGATGGGATGGTTCTGTAAAAGGAGTATCTAAAATGGCAACACAAGGAGTTTATACTTATAGAATAATGGTTGTTGATTTGCAGGGTGGTAAGCATCCTTATGTAGGACATGTAACGGTTATTTTGAAAGATAATTGATAGGAAGTTGATAAAACAAAAAGTGCCGTTAAGAAATTAACGGCACTTTTTGTTTTATAAAATTGTATTTTAGTAGCAATGAAAAACATAGCCATATTTGCTTCCGGAGAAGGTACGAATGCTGAAAATTTATTTAATTATTTTAACAAAGATAAAAGAGTAAAAATCAAATTAGTTGTAACTAATTTAGACACAGCAGGAGTTGTTGCTAGGGCGGAGAAGTATAAAAAAAATGTGCAAATTATTAGCAAAACTGCCCTTAATGAATATACAGCACAAATTATAGAATTTTTAGAAACAGAAAAAATTGATATTATTATTTTAGCTGGGTTCCTTTTAAAAATACCAGAAGCATTTGTTAAAGCATTTCCTAATAAAATTATAAATATTCATCCTGCATTATTACCTAAATATGGTGGAAAGGGTATGTATGGAATGAATATTCATAAAGCAGTGATTCAAAATAAAGAAACTAAAAGTGGAATAACTATTCATTATGTTAATGAAGAATATGACAAAGGAGAAATTATTTTACAAGTAACCTGTGAAATTAATAATGGCGATACTCCAGAAACATTAGCTTTAAAAGTTAGGAAATTAGAATTTGAATATTTTCCTAAGGCAATCGAAATGATTATTTAATTCATCGTTTCTCTTCTTTCCACCTATAATAGCAGTCCATAATACGATAATATAATTCATAGCCGTCATGATCAATAATAAAATCATTGCTCAAATAATAACAGTATTTTCTAAATCTTTCAAAATCAATAGTATCATCACCGGTCAATTTTCTTAAAGTTTCAGCATTAAATTTTTTTGCTACTGCTTCCTGAATAAAAATAGCTTCAAAAATTTTGGCTAATTTACGTTGCTCTTTTCCTTTTTGACTAAACTGCATATATAAGGCAGAGATAGGGCTTTCCATCGCGTTAACAACATTTGTTTTTGAACCTTTAATAATACGTTTCATGTAATCTTTTTCGTAAGGTTTTAATTTAAAATCAGTTACAACCACTTGATTTAATTTATAGGTGGTTTCTTTCATAATTACTTTACATTCTTTATAAATGCCTTTGTAAAGTTTATTTGCAGCTATTTTTAGCCTCACAAATCCAACAAACGAAAATATTATGGAATCTTTTTCACCGGCAAAAACAGTAAATTTCCCATTGCCATCGCTCATCTGGCCTTGACCAGTTTGAGCATTAATGACATATACAAATGGCATTGGAGTAATGCTGTCAGACTCAGTAACCGTACCTTTAATTAAATTTTGACTAACTCCACTGTAAGTTACTAAAATAAATATAAAAGCCAATATGTAGCTTATTTTTTTCAATTGCACTTATTAAGATATATTTCAAATATATAGTAGATTAAATCAAATATATATACTTATTCACATTCAGTTAATAATTTAACCTTTTTTATGGAGATATAAACAGTAAATTTATATTTCTTAAATTATGGATAATTTTATTGTATCGGCTCGTAAGTATCGCCCTCAACACTTTAACACAGTTGTAGGTCAAAGCCATATTACTAATACATTAAAACAAGCTATAAAAAATGGTAAAATTGCTCAGGCTTATTTATTTTGTGGTCCTCGTGGCGTAGGTAAAACTACTTGTGCTCGTATTTTTGCTAAAACAATTAACTGTACAAATTTAACTTCAGATGGTGAGGCGTGTGATGCTTGCGAATCATGTTTATCATTTAATTCTGGCGCATCATTAAATGTGTACGAATTAGATGCTGCATCAAACAACTCGGTTGAAGATATTAGAAATTTAGTGGATCAAGTTCGCTATGCACCGCAGTTAGGCGATTATAAAGTATACGTAATTGATGAGGTTCACATGTTGTCGGCAGCAGCATTTAATGCATTTTTAAAAACATTAGAAGAACCGCCAAAACATGCTAAGTTTATTTTAGCAACTACCGAAAAACATAAAATTATACCTACCATTTTATCTCGTTGTCAAGTATTTAGTTTTAACAGAATTAAAGCCGAAGATATTGCTGAACAATTAGTTTATATTGCCAATACGGAACATATTACTTTTGAAGTAGAAGCTTTAAATATTATTGCTCAAAAAGCAGATGGTGGATTACGTGATGCCTGTTCTATTTTTGATCAAATGGTAACTTTTACAGGAAATCATTTAACGTACAAAGATGTTGTTGAAAATTTACATGTACTTGATTACGAATATTATTTTAAGTTAACGGATGCTGCAATAAATGGAAGGTTACCCGAAGTAATGGTTACTTTTGATGAAATTTTAAAGAAAGGATTTGATGGTCATAATTTTATTATTGGATTTGGCGAACATTTAAGAAATTTATTAGTTAGTAAAGATCAATTTACTGTTCAATTATTAGAAGTTAGCGAAGCTTTAAAGGAACGTTTTTCTAAACAAGCACTATTATGCGCCACAACTTTTTTATTAAAGGCTTTATCCATAATAAATAAGTGTGACATTCATTATAAATCAGCTAAAAATCAGCGATTACAGGTTGAGATGGCCTTAATGCAAATAAGTTATTTAACTGCCGGATCATTAGATGCGGAAAAAAAAAAGATGAGTTAGGAACAAATTTCGAATCCCAATCAGAACCAAAAGCATTAGAACAATCTCCTGCAGTTAAGTTTTCAGCACAACCCACAATTCAAACAAGTAGTAAACCAGTTGTTGGATTTACTGAATTAAAAATAAAATCACAATTCTTATTACAAGATAATATACAACGCAATCAAACAATTGCTGTTGAAACTGTTGTTGTAAATGAAGAGGTATCCTTTGTGGACATTGGTTTAACCTCTCAAAGAGCATCAGATGCTGTAAAACAATTTGCTGAAGAAAAAAATAAAAGTGGAAATAAGCAACTTTACGCAACGCTTACCTCTAGTAAAATTAGTTTAGTAGATAGTACTATTTTAATTGAATTAAATAATGAAGTGCAACGCGAAATGTTGATTGTTATTAAGCAAGATATGCTTGATGCTTTACGATCAATTCTTAGTAATAAAAATACTCAATTAGAAATAACAGTCTCAGAAATAGTTGGAGAAGTAAAAGTATATAAGCCAGCAGATAAATTTAAATTAATGGCAGAAAAAAATCCGGCTCTTTTGGAATTTAAAAAACGTTTTGATTTAGATATTGAGTATTAATTTTACGTCGTTTCACTGCTATCGTCGCGTCAGGCTTTTTGTTACATTCTTTTTGTAAAGTTACATAAAAAGTATTTTCATTACAGGTCTTAACGCAGTTAAATTTTAAATTCGAAAAATCATATTTATGATTACATGTAGGATGGATGCAAACGAAAATTTTTTTGCCTGCTTTTTGCAAAATATTGAAGTGACAACCCAATCCGGAGGATGCGCCCAAATTAAAATTATTTAGCTACAAATTATAGCAATCTTTAGCTATCAATTGTTGTAATTTTGAATTATAAAAAATTAGAAAGTGGCAAAAACAAAAACTTCTTATTTCTGTCAGAGTTGCGGTGCACAAGCCGCTAAGTGGGCAGGCAAATGCAATAGCTGTGGCGAATGGAATACCCTCGTAGAAGAAGTCATTCATAAAGAAAGTAAAAATGACCGTTTACAATTATTTTCAGCAAATAAAAATGAAAATAATCGCTCCAATCAATCTATTTTGTTGCAAGAGATTGGCACGGCAGAATACCCACGTATTCCAGTTCCGGGCCAAGAATTAACTAGAGTTTTAGGCGGAGGAATTGTGCCAGGAAGTTTAGTATTGTTTGGCGGCGAACCAGGAATTGGTAAGTCAACATTAATGCTGCAGTTAGCCTTACGTTTAAAAAACTTACGAATTCTCTACGTAAGTGGCGAGGAAAGTGAGCAGCAAATAAAAATGCGTGCCGAGAGAATTGGTGTAACAACCGAAAATTGTTTTATCCTTCAAGAAACCAATACTCAAAATATTTTCACGCAAATAGAAAAAGTGCAGCCGCAATTAGTGGTCATCGATTCTATTCAAACAATTCATACAGGATATATTGACAGTAGTCCTGGAAGTGTGAGTCAAGTGCGAGAGTGCGCTGCTGAGTTTTTACGTTTTGCTAAAGAGACTAATGTTCCAGTATTTATGATTGGTCACATTACTAAAGAAGGAAGTTTAGCTGGACCAAAAGTTTTGGAACATATGGTTGATACCGTATTGCAATTTGAAGGCGATAGAAATCATATTTACCGTTTATTACGCGCTACTAAAAATCGTTTTGGAAGTACCAATGAAATGGGAATTTATGAAATGAATGGAGATGGTTTAAAAGAAGTTTTAAATCCTTCAGAAATTTTAATTACCAATAGAAACGAAGCAACGAGTGGAGTTGCTATTGCTGCTACTTTAGAGGGTAATCGGCCTTTATTAATTGAAACACAAGCTTTGGTGAGTACTGCCGCTTATGGCACGCCACAGCGCTCATCAACAGGATTTGATTTAAGACGATTGTCAATGTTATTAGCAGTTTTAGAAAAACGTTGTGGCTTTAGATTAGGCGCTAAAGATGTATTTATTAATATTGCTGGAGGATTAAAAGTGGAAGATCCAGGAATTGATTTAGCTTTGGTATGCGCCGTTTTATCAAGTAACGAAGATTTGCCTATTGCTCAAAATGTATGTTTTGCTGCTGAGGTAGGTTTAACTGGAGAAATAAGACCTGTAAACAGAATTGATCAACGTATTTCTGAGGCGCAAAAATTAGGTTTCGAGAAAATTTACATTTCTACTTATAATTTGAAGGGCTTAGATATTAGGAATTTTAAAATTGAAGTAATTGCTGTTACAAAAATGGAAGAATTATTTGCCAAATTATTTGGGTAAAATAAAATCGTAAAATAATTTATTAAATTTTAGTCCCTTGAAAATTTCAAGTATGAAATTCTAAAACTTCTTTTTTATATAAATGTCACCAGATATATTAGTTAGGTTTAAATTAGTTTTTTGCATATCTAATTCAATAGAATGAAACTCTATTTTATAATCAAAATTTGCAGTTGAATATTTTAATTGCATTTTTGAATTAGGCAGCAATGAATCAGGCTCGTTTCCAAATTCTTTTTTCAATTCATTAGCTAAGGTTTCTACTTCAATAGTAATTGCTTCTAAGTTGCCTTTCAGTAGTAATTTTACTTTTGGTTTATTACTGTATTCTAGTTTATATGGAATAGAGTCAATGTTAAAGGTAAAAATAGTTCTATCGTTTTCTTCAAAATTATATTTTTCAAAGCTTACAAAATAATCGTAACCACTTATTTTTTTTACATCATTTGTATTGTCAGCACTAAATGCCAATTTCGACATTGGAATGCTTACATAATACTCTTCATATTTTAATCCTAGCGTTTTCATGTACAATTCTGCTTCTGAATAATTATTGTAATATTCTTTTTCAGCACTTTGTAAGTTTATAATTGAATCTAAATTTTGTTGGTACCATTCTTTAATCGATGAAAATCCATGATGGCTGTCGAGGTATTCTAGTATTGATTTTACTTCGCTTGTTAATGAATCATTTAATTTGCTTTCATTCTCAAATTCGTTATCTGAATATAAATTTGGTAAACTATCTTTTATCCAATAGGTTTCATTTTTCACTTTGTTATTTTCTATAACACCTGCATTTTCTAGAATATTTTTAAGTCTATTTACTTGAGATGTTTCGCTGAAAGAAAACATCCCCCAAGGACCAAATGAAACTATAATTAATAGGCAAGCTAGCGAAGTTGGTATAAATTTAATATTTGTTTTGCCAATGGCAGTATATAAACATACAATAGAAAGCCACACTCCCAAAAACAATATTACGTATCTGTTGATGGTTATTCCATAATCTCCAACACGCATAAAAATGGCGATAAATAAAATAATTAAAAGTGGGAATAATATAAAATAATAAACTTTAGATGATTTTTTAATCCAACTATTACCCTCTTGATTACCATATGGATGCAGTAGAAGAAAGGTAAGGATGCCGAGCACCGAAACACAAATAATGAGATATGAAACAATTCCTTTTGGCCAATCCCATAATAACAAAATTTTTGTACCATAGCTGTAAAGTATAAGGATATACAATCCAAGTAGTGGTAATAAAACAAATTGCGAAAATGTTTTTAGTGCTTTTGGATATTCAAAAATTTGCTCTAAGGAATCAAAATCATTTGGTATTCCTGAAACAAAAAACCAGGTATTAAAAAATCCAATTAAAACAATCCAAATTTCAAAATAGAGCTCTGCGGGGACACCAATATCAAAAAGGAGTTTTAAAGATGTAAGTGCTATGGCTAATCCAATAAAAATAAAAGCAGAGTATAAAATGGAAGCTAAAAGGCGAATAAATAGAATTTTATTGTAATGCCAAAACGCATTTAATTGTCTGCTAAATGCAAAAGGAACAAAAGATACTAAAAGATGGCAAGTAATATTATACATCACATATTTAATATATGGCAATGAGGTGTTGTGTGTTGATATAGCGTTAGGTAAAGTAAAAAAGATGACAATTAAAATACATGCTGCTAGAAAGTTAATAATGTTAGTGGTTTTATTATTAAATCCTTTTTTGTTAGAAATGATAGTTGTACAAAAAAATAATGGTATACCTATACTTGTGCACAACATTACATTAATATAAGGCAACATTTTACTGTCAGATTTTCCATTTTCAACAAGGTAGATAGCCACAATAACGGATATCAAAGAACATAAAATAGTTAAAGGAAATTTGATTAAAGAATTTTTAGCACTAGTAATAAGGTAATTAATTGAAGGAAGTTTCATTGTAATACTATTTAGTTATTGTTGCATAATAAAAAAGCTGCTCGTTAAGCAGCTTTTTAGTTTAGTTTTTTACTCCTTGTGGTTGTGCCGGTGTTGGCACCGTAACTGTGACTATAGTTGCGCACCCCGCTTTGGCTTGCACATGATCTGGTTTTATTTTTAAACACTCTTGCCAGTAGTATCGTGCTTTATCATATTGTTTATTTTGGTAATATGCTCCACCTAAATTGTAAAAACCTTCAGGGTTTAATTTATCTAAAATAATTGTTTTTCTTAGTTCGTAAATAGCGCTATCTAATTTACCACGCTGAGCTTTTTGATAGCCTCTATTTAATAAATCGTTATACATAACTGTATAGTAATTTTTTAAATACGGATTATTAGGGTACAACGCTTCTGCTTGTTTCCAATAAAATAAGGCATCTCTATCTCTTCCCAATTGATAGCTTCCTAATCCTAAATTTAAATATCCATTTACATAACGTGGGTGTAACTCAATAGCATGTTTTAAATATTTAAGTCCTTTTTCTAAAAAAGCAATACGCTTTTTATTAAAGGCAACCTTATCAACCGAATCCACATGATAGGTTTCTATGGACCCAAATTTAGGTTTTAAGGTTTTAGTAATATCAGAATCATCTTCACCTGATTGTTTACTTAAATCTTTTAACTGAACTAAAGATGTATCATGTGGGTTTGAAACATACGTTTTAGTACTTGCTAAATCAATGTAACGCGCCCCTGCATTTCCTAAAACTAATACAGAGTTTGGCATTGTTTCCACATCTTTTAAAAATAAGGTAATATCATTTTTCCAATCCCAATTGCGTTCCCATGTTTTACATCCATATAAAAATGTCATAATAGTAATCAATGATAAAAAGGCAACTCGCTTAAAAATTAAATTCATTGATGCGGGTAATTTTTCAAATCCTTTTAAAATAAGCCACGCTAGTGCAATTACAAAACCAATGGTTGAATGAAATAATAAACGTTCGCCCATGGTGGCGCCAATATCCATTAAAATGTTACCAATCATTAATAAAAACGCAAAATAAACAGCAATAGCAAAACCTAAAATATGTTTCTTTAAAACTAATTTAAAGCCTGCGTATAATAGACCTAAGTGTAATGCTAAGGATAACAGAGTATCCCAACTTTTAAAGGTTCTAAATAGAATACTGTTGAAAGAATAATCGGATGATAAAGGGTGAGGGAACCAACACAATCCAAAGTATTTTAATAATACAAATAATTTAGTAGCCCATTGCTCTTGCTGAGTAGCAAGTAAATAAGGGTTATTTAAAATTTCGGTATCTGGTACTCCTGGTTTTAATTTTACAGCTACTAAACGCATTCCTAAATAAAATAACATGATAAAGAAGTGCCAACTCATTAATGTGCCAAAATCTTTTTTCTTGTTTGATCCTAATAAAAAAACACCTACAACTAAATAAATAATAGGAAATAGCCAAAAAGATGAAGTAGCTTTTTGGCCCGGTTGTATGTGAATATCTGAGCTTCTTTTTACTAAAAGCATTAACAACGCGCATGCAAAAAAGGTTCCAAATACATACAAGGTTTGTTTAAACTCTTTTGATTGAAAAAATGTTTTTGGATTAAAATCAATTTGGTCGAATATATAAAAAGCGATAGGAATTAATACTACTAATACAACAGCATACTCTTTTGAAAGCAATGCTAATAAAAAATTAAAGGCTGCCCAAAACAACGTTTTAGTTTTTCTGTCTTCCATATATTTAAAGGAATAAAAGAAAGTGAGCGAAATAAATATCAGCGAAAAAATTTCATCTCTACTTTTTACGTTTGCAATAGCCTCTGAATGGATAGGATGCATTAAAAATAATATGGCTGCTAAAAAAGCTAAATCATGATTTGTTTTAAAAATGTAGTTTCTGAAAAACAAAAACAGTAGCATTACCCCAATAATAAAAGTAATAATGTTTACAAAATGCCTTATCGATGCTCCTTTTACCTGACAATCAACTTCATTAAAAACGCCATCATTGTTTAAGTCTTCTTCAGGTTCATCAATTTTGTTGTCGTTTGTATCCCAACATCTAGATGGATAAAGACCATTTTTATAAGCACCAATAAATTCCTGCTCAATGGCAAAACTAACAACAGATAATGGTCTGTAACGGCCACCAGCTAATTGATCAGTAGCATTCATACGTCGGTAAAAACTTTCATAGGCATCTTTTGTTAAAATACCTTTAATACCAGAAATGCCTTTTATAACATGATCATTTTGATGAATAATAATACCATCATCTAAAGCGTACTCATTATTTAACGTCGTTAAATTAAAAATTAAACCTAGCAGTATAATAACGATAAAAGGAGCTCTTTGGTTTTTAAACGGAAAAAAATGAAACGTGTTTTGTAATTCTTTAAAAACAGGTTGTTTTGCACTAGTAGTTTGTTTTGCCATAAAAAATAGATGTTACTTTACAAATATACTTAAATCTTCAAAAAAATCATTTTTGGAGTAATAAAATTAGTTAAAAAAACAGTAAATTGCCATATAATACAAATGAACAAGCGACTTTTAAAATTATATAGTATATTTTTTTGCGGTGTTTTGTGTGCCCTTTTATCTCACTTTTTGTCTCAAAGTAATAATCTAACTACAAAAGAGTTAGTTGAAAAGGCCGAAATTAAAATTCATGAGAAAGAAATTTTAGCAAAGTTTAATCTTGATTTCTTATCTGAAGCTTTAAAAACAATAAAACCAAAAGAGTTATTTGTAAAAAGTAATAGCGTTTTTAAAGATTTGTTTACCACAGAAGGCGTTACTTATTATGTATACAATCAGGATAGTTTGTGTTTTTGGACAGATAATCAACCTTCAGTTGATTTAATCTCTTATACAGATGAATCAAATGTTCAGTTAATAAAAATTCGAAATGGCTGGTATGAATGCATTAAACAAAAACAAACTGCCAATTATACAATAGTTGCGCTTATCTCAATAAAGCCAGAGTATGATTTTGAAAATCGATTCTTGAGTAACCAATTTAGTAGTTGGTTAAAATTTCCCGAAAACACCAAATTAGTTACTCCAATTAATTACTTAAACCATGCAGTTAAGTCTAAATTTGGAACTCCATTATTTGAAGTTTATAGAAGTGAGGGCTTATATAAAAACAATAGTATAAATATATTATGTGCCTTTTTATATGTAGTTTCTTATCTTTTATTGTTGTTATCACTTTATTTGTTTTTAAAAAATAAAATCAAAAATGTCAATCTCTTTATTTTAAGCTTCGCTGCAATTTGCTTTATTACAAGAACTGCAATGATTTATTTTAAAATTCCAGCCGTATTTTATAGCGTCAGTTTATATGATGCTAAGGTTTTTGCAGATGCCTCATCTTTTTATTTTTCTTATTTAGGAGATGTTTTAATAAATAACGCTTTAATTTTTATAATCGCTTTAATATTTTATAATAGTAGTATTTCAATTAATATAAAAAACAAAGTATTAAATGCTTTTTTAGTTATTAGCTATTTTGTTTTTATTATTTTTTTCTCAATTAAAATTAAAACATTAATAAACAGTTTGGTAAATAATTCTACTATATCATACAATATCAATGAATTATTTAATTTTAGTGTTTACAGCATAATTGGCCTTATATCTGTTGGTTTTTTAGTATTTGCTTTTTATTTATGCATCGAAAAGATAGTTATTTCTATTGTATTTAATAAGTACTTCATTCTTATTTCGTCAGTTGTATTAGTTATTTTATTTTTTGTTGGATTATCTATTAATCCATTGCAATCAATGTTATCATTGGAGTATTTATGGCCAATAGGATTATTTTTAATTTCTTATTTTTTGAGAAAACATATAGCCTCATATAATTTTATTAATGTAGGCCTAATCATTTTGATTTTTACTTTCATTGTGTCCTCAATGTTTAACAAGTATGAACAATTAAACAAGAAGCAAACTTTTGAAGTACTTTCATTAAGCTTAACAGATAGACAAGATATAATAGCAGAAAATGAATTTAATAAAATTACAGCAGCCATAAAATCAGATGTTCAATTAAAAAACCTGTTATCCTCTTTGCCAATTAATAGCGAACAAATTGAACAAAGTTTAAGACAAACACATTTTAGTGGCTATTTTGAAAGGTACGATATTGTGATGTCGTTGTTTAAAAATGATTGTACACCTATATTTTTGGATTTGAATCCAATTTATTTAAATGAAGATTATTTTAAACAGCAAATTGTAACGGAGGGCTCACAAACTATTTGTGATGATTTATATTATATCGGTAAGCAAAAAAAATCAATTAGATATATTTCAAAAATTGAAATCGAAGATGTTAATAAAAATATTAATAAAACATTTCATTTATATTTACAATTAGAGCCTAAGTTAGCTGTAAACTTAGGAGCATTTCCTGATTTATTGTTAGATAAGTCTTTTGAAAATAAATTAGAATCCAAGCGAATTTCATATGCTGTGTATGAATCAAATAAGCTTTTAAATACATTTGGAGAATACCAATATCCATTGTTTATAAATAACAAAAGTTTCAAATTATCCACTAATGATTCGTATGAACATTTTATATATTCTCCTCAAAAAAATACTACAATTGTTATAACTGATAAAGAATATGGACTCTGGGGACGGTTTACATCCAACTCATATTTATTTGTCTTTTTCTCTTTATTAGTTTTATTTTCTGTATTGTTTAATTCAATCATTATAAAACGCAGTCTGCATTTTAATTCTTTAAATAACCGTATTCAGTTTATTTTAGTTTCAATTGTTGTGTTATCAC
>CANHPI010000005.1 GCA_947462425.1 Bacteroidota bacterium | reverse complement strand
TATGTTTTGGAGCATAAAAAAAGCTCTGAATTTCTTCAGAGCTTTATGTGATCCCGCTGGGGCGCTTTTTGTGTATATAATAACATACAAATCAATAATTTAATATACACTTTCAATAATTTGGCAAACGTTTGGCAAACATTTATCGTCTAATTTTAAGCTAAAACAAATAATTTTAAAGGCATCTATAGCCATTAATCCTGAAATTTATCCAAATTATTAGACACTAAAAAATCAGAAACCGATAAATCTAATTGTTCTATTAACTAAATTGCAATTTAAATATTAATTACAATAATACAGAATCAAATTTTGGTATTAATTACTGATTCTATTTAAACTTAGATTGCACATGGATAATAAAAACAAACTTGATGAATTATTTGAAAAAATTGACCTAGATAATATTGATGAATCATTGGTTGAGGAAATCCCTCAAAATGAAATGGAGTCTTTTGAACAACTCAATTCGTCACAAAAAACATTTGCAGAAGCGTTTAAATTCAAACCTTTTGGATCTAGTGATCTAGCTATAAATACATTTGTTTTTGCTCATAAAATTCAAAATATAAAAATGTTGAATACTCCTGAAAATATTATTATCGGAGATTTAATTTATAAATTTTATGAGCTACTAACTGATAAATATATAATTGACAGGAAAAAATGGAATAAACTTTATGAATTGATTTATTATTTTAACAGAAAAAATCAAATTAAAGAGACCAATTTTTATGATATACAAAAAATTTACTCCGAGTTTTTTGATTACTACGCACTAACTATTCTAAAAAACTGCTATAACAGTTTAAATTCTGATTTTAAAAACCAAGTTAATGATATAATTTTTAATTTTATAGGTTCGATAAAAAACGCTTCAAGTTTATGGGAGATGAAAATGAAGGATGTCAACGATTTTACTGGTAAAAAGGCGGTTTCTCGAATAAACAATAATATGTTAAGCCTATTCCTTACACCTGACATGATGAACGAATTAATAACCATTGTCGGAAAATATCAGGAACTAGATGATAAAGTATTTAACAATTCTTTGAATAGTGAAATACTTATGGAATTTGCTGAGGTTGTTGAACAAATTGACATACTTGAATCATTTAAGTTTGATAAAACGCGAGAAATTTTTGAAAATATTCCTTTAGTAAAGCAGCGAAAGAAAATGCTGTTAGTGCATGAAATTTTAGTCTTGTTTGAACACCCTCTAGCAATTTCATCTGAAAAAGAAGAGGAATTCTTTAAAATTAATGAAAACTCTACTAAGCAATCCCTTGAGCAAAAGCAAATTAGAATAGCTGAACAGGTACTCTGTATTTCCTAAAACATTTTTTTTTCAAAAAACCTACCCACCCTACCAATTCTTGAAAAAATTTCGTTTCCCTTTAGATTTAACCTTGCATCCACAATTCATAACAAGATGGAAAAATACAAATTAAATCAAAGAAACGAACAAGGATTCGTTATGGTGCCTTATGAAAGACTTGAGGCAATCGAAAAAATGCTAAGTGAAATTCTAGCATTATCACAATCAAAAAAAGGTATTGGTTCAGAATCACTGAATCACATTACCGAAAAAGAGGCCATGAACTTGGTTGGTAAAAAAGGAACTTGGTTCTGGCTAATGAGAAGGTCTGGTCAGCTAAAGTTTACTAAAGTAGGTTCAAAAGTGTTTTATTCAGTTGATGAACTGCAAAAACTAGTTTCTGAGGGAGGCAGAGTATAATGAAAGAAATACATAGCCTCAAAATTCACTCATTAAAACACGAAATTGAGTGTGTTGTCCTTGATGCCTGTATTCAGGAACAAAACAACTTTAGTAAAATTCAAAAGTATTTACTTAGAACAGATTTTGGAATCAGAAACAAGGTTGTTTTTAGTGCTCTTCAGTATTTACATGAAAATAGTAAACCTATTGATCAAATTAGTGTAAGCAAACAAATGCTTATTGAAATTAAAGCTACTAAGGATTCTGAAAAGGAAAAGTATACCATAATTAGTAAATATTTGATTGATTTAACTTTACTTAATTCAAACACATCCAATTTAGAGTATTCTGCATTGCTATTAGCGCAACTTAGTATTCACAATCAGTTACTGGAACAATTGCATCTGTTATTGCAAAACAATTCTTTGCCTTTTGATCTTTTAGTGGATTTAAACTATTTTAGAGAAAGTTTACTACCTTTTGATTGCGATCCATTGGAAATTTTGGACGAAGCGGTTATCTTCTTAAATTTAACATATCCTAATCAAAGCGAACTTTATCAACCTATTCTAAAGATAGCCGATGAACTCGAATTACGATGTTTTGATATTCGTAAAGATTTTACTTTAGAAGCATCTGATTCTACCAATCAATTTCTTAAGAATTTTACCTCTGATTCAAATAAAATTGAGCATTGGCCTGATAGTTCTAACAATTTAAATTCTACTGAAGCCCCGTTTTAACATATGAAAAATTTAAATTTTGAAAATTTTATTAAGTCAGAGAATGGTTTAAGTACATACTCTAATTTGGATATACAATCAGAGATTGTTAGAAGAAATCGTATCGAAAATCCCTTTCCTCTGCATGTTTTCCATCCAAATATAAAAAGTTACATTAATTTCCTTTGTAGTAAAGATGGTTATGATATTCCACCAAGTTTTATTGGCACTACCCTACTCTCTGCCTACAGCACAGCTATTGGAACTAGTTATGTAGTAAGTACGAACGGAATTGATTGTCTTTTCTTGGTAGTTTGGGCTGGTCTAGTTGGTATATCGAGTTGTGGTAAAAGTTTAGCAATTAAGAAAATTTACGAGCCAATTTTTGATATACAAGATGCTTTTGACATTGAATGGGATAAAAAATGTAGTGGCTTAAATGAAGGCCAATTAAAAGATGTAAAATTAGATACATTAGTTATTCGTGATGTGCATATACCAACTTTAACCAAAAGTATCCTACCAGATAATCCTAAGGGAATAGTAAAACACGCTGATGAACTTTTAGAGTGGATTAATGGATTAAACCAACTAAGCAAAAAAGAAGGTACGGATGAGCAATTTTATTTAAGCACTTGGAATTGCTCACCTTACACTCTTATTAGAGCTGGAAAAGTAAAATCTGTTAATAGAAGACCATTTGTAAATATTATTGGTGGAACACAACATAAAGTATTACCAAAGTTTTTCGATAATAACAGGGATACCAGTGGTTTTATTTTTAGGTTGTTATTTGCAACACATCATGAAGATTTAATTGCAAAACCCAACCCCACATTTCAAATGCCTTATAAAACAGATTGGTATCATTATGAAAGTATCAAAACGATTTATCATAATCTTAAAGTTGATAAGCATGACCTTATTCCTAAAATGGTTATTATAAGTAAAGAGGCATCGGAACTTTATGAAAACTGGGTCAATTCAAAGATTGATACTATTAATATAATGCAGGATATTGATGAAAAAGATACTGCTTCAAGTATTTTAGGTAAAATAAAGGAATATGTATTAAGGTTTTGTGGCATTTTAGCCGTGTCTGATAAATGCCTAGACGCTCAAATTGTTAATGAAAAGCTTAATCCTTACTTTAATGACAAGGAATACACAGGCTTGAATGTAATGAAAAGAGCCATTGAGCTTGGAGAATACTACAATAAAGAAGCAATTTTAGCTTATGAAAAAGTCAAGAGTTCCAACGTTGCTCCACAGGAAGTAATTCTTGCTGCAAAACTGTTTAAGCAAGGCAATTTATCTAATTTAAAAATGGCAAAAATTGTTTACGCAAACCAGAAGCCTAAATCCGACCCAGCTTTAGCCAAGCAAATGGAAAGGGATTTAAAGAAATGGATGATTAAATATACTAAAATATTTGGTGCTAATATTAACTAATGTCTTGAACTAATTATTCCCC
The DNA here is from genome assembly GCA_947462425.1 of Bacteroidota bacterium. The sequence goes on along the minus strand of CANHPI010000005.1, from coordinate 16,936 downwards.
CCAAAAATAGTTATGCAAAACATTATAATACAGCAATTTAAATCTACCATTCCTTGTGACAAATCCAGACAAACTTATTATAACTGTCTGATTACTAATACCAATAAAATCAAAAAGTAGGACATTAAATGTCGTAAACAAAAGACAAATTTTGTCCTGCTTTTTAAAATATAAATACCTGAAAATAAGTATATTAAAAACCACATGTCGTAATTTGTCGTGACTAAAAAAGATGATTAGTCACTATAAATCAATACAATACAAAGAAATAAGTGAATTTTTCTTACGACAATTTTATTTTTAGCTTGAATACGCTGAGTGTATCTAATTAAACCATTCCAATTCATAGCTATTCACCTTCATCTATAAAAATTATTAAACTGCTCTTTTGAAAACAATTAATTTATTAATTACTTACATCTTTGGTAGCTAAGTATTCCTCTTTAACAATTAGTTAGTCCTGAAAAAAGTTTACATGCAATGCAATTAATACTGCAATAGGTTTACAGCTTATATCTATTCCTGAAATTAATTTACAAATATTTCAATACATGTTTTACACTTTTTTGTGTAAACCTATTTTAGGTTAAGCCACATGGTTAAGCTTGTTGCGAATGTTACGAATTGTTGCGAATTGTTGCGAATGAGGTAATTCGTATAGATTACCATCTAAACTGGTTAATTGAACTAACCACCTTCAACCAGTTAAAAAGATAATCAAAAATGTATAATGTGCTGTAAACATATTACTTAGATTCAATAATTAGCAGCTAAACATTCAATAAATTGTACTTTTTCTTGTATAGTTGAGAACCTTTCCCATGCTTGAGTTGGTTGCGAATTGTTGCGAATTGTTGTTGCGAATTGTTGCGAATCAAACTTGCGAATTTTAGACCTAAATGGTTATTTACCACATTCAATTCTATGATAATATCCGCATGCACCTCATTAATTATTCAAATTTTATAATCAAACATACTTTTATCAATAAATATCCAATAGTTAGTAACTAACTATTCAATTTTTAGTAACTAACTATTGAATAGTTAGCTGGTTTAATGCAGCTAAGAATTAAAATTGCTACTTAATTATGTAAAATTTTACTCGATAACAGTATGTTTTTATATCACCGTTTGTAAATACAATCGTTTTTACCACATTATTTGTATAAATTAACCAAGCATAGAATTTTTAGCTACTATTTATTGAATATTTAGCTGCGATATATAGTAACTGAATATTCAATAGCTCGTGTATATACTATTGTTGCGAACTGTTGCGAATTGTTGCGAATGAAAGTTACGGATTGTTACGAATTTAAGGACTAAATAATCATGTATTACACAGGATATGGAACAATATCCAGCTTCAACTAGCAATTTTATAGGCATAACTACTTTTAACAAATAATTAGGTACTAATAATTCAATATCTAGTTACTTTTTAAATAATATTTAGTTACAATTTAAATAATACTTAGCTGCAATAGTTAGTAACTAACTATTCAATAATATTATACTGTTTGCGCATATGGTTGCGCACTTTGCGCACTAGATATCATGAATTGACTTCATTTAATTAAATATTACTACGTAACTACAAAACCGTAACAACCTGTAACCAGTAGAATTGGCAAAATAACCACCTCTGAAACATAATTTATGTTTTAATAAGCTACAATAGTTGGTAACTAACTATTCAATAAAGCTATTCTGACTTGCGCATATACTTGCGCACCTTGCGCATGTGAAATTAAACAATCAAATATTAATAAGTTAAAGCCTATTCATATGAAGCATTCAACAGTACATTATTACTCTTTTTGTGTAAAGCTATTTTAGAACAAGTCATTAAGTAAAATGAATTTATTCATTACAATAGTAAATTTATTAACTAGTATTATTAATATTGTGTAATAAATATTAAATTGAAAAACCTAATTACCATTGCAATTGTACTTTTTAAGTTCAATCCTCTCTATAGTCAAAACTTAATTTCCATTGATAGCTTGTCTTCAAATCTAAATAAAGTTGTAACTATTTGCGACAGTGTTGCTTCCTTTAATATTTCAAAAGGTTCTGCTCCAATTTATTACATTTTTTTAGGAAAGCCATTTCCTTATCAAAAATTAACAATTGTAATTCATACTGAACATAAAGAAAAATATGGAATAATTCATCCTGGGTATTTATCAAATAGAAAAGTATGTGTAACTGGGAAATTAACTGAATACAAAGGAAGAAAACAAATTATTTATAACGGAGAAACACGAATTAAGGTAACAGATAATTAATGGATTTAATTCAATGACCATATCTCAATACATTAACAATATAAATAAAAAATGATAGAATTTGTAAATAAGAATCTAGTGACTAAAGAACCACGTTATTATTATTTGGTAGAAGAATTTGTTACAACATTTGGCATGGACGAAGGTAAAAACAAACCAATACGCCATGAAAAGATATTTGAAGGTGTCGATTTATTGAAATGTAAAGCAGACGCAAAAAAATATTACTGGGAAAGATTAGAAGGTTTAGAAAAAACTAAATACTTTTTAGAGTTTGCGGCACCGCGAGATTTTGAGTTTGGGAAAAATGCTGCATTTAGTATTACTCTTTCGTTCGTGGAATACCATAATGAAGAAGAGATGTACATTTATACATTAATTGGTGGTGATGCCAATGAGGAAGCAGAAAGTGTTGAATTTGAAACCGCCATTTTGAAGGAAAAGGGATTTCAATAAGACCGAAAGCCTTAACCACTTTTACCCAATTAGATTTAACAAAATAACAACCCCTTAAATACAATTTCTGTAGTTATTAGCTGCAATTTTTAGCTACACTAAATAGTAACTAAATATTCAATATATTTTATAGGTGTCTCTTAAACTTACGAATTATTGCGAATGAAAGTTACGGATTGTTAAGAATTTAAAGCTAAATAATCATGTATTAGACAAGATATGGAACATAATACGACTTCAATAAACTATTTTATTGGCATACCACCTTTTAACAATTATAACAATTAATTAGTAGCCAATAATTCAATATTTAGTTACTATTTATTGAATATTTAGCTGCATTATTTAGTAACTGAATATTCAAAAGCTCTTATACTTACGATTGTTGCGAATTGTTGCGAATTGTTGCGAATCTTGCGAACCAAACTTGCGAATTATTGCGAATTTTAGACCTAATTGATTATTTATCACATTTGGTTTTATGACAATACCCCATTGCAACTCATGATTTATTCAAATTTTATAATCACACCCTACTTTTAACAATAACTATCCAATAGTTAGCTAGTTTAATGCAGCTAAGAATTATAGTTGCTACTTAATTATGTTTCATTTTACCCAATAACTGTAAGTTTTATACCACGGTTTGTAAATACAGCGTGTTTGACCAAATTATTTGTAAAATCAAACTAGGCATGATAAAATAACAAATAATTATTGAATACTTAGCCACAATATATAGTAACTAAGTATTCAATAAAATTATACTGCCTTGCAATTATTAATAGCAAGTTTTTAAGTATTAAAATACTGTAATTTTAATCTTTATCTACTCCCCAATTACCACAAATGATTTTCTTGAATTAACCCCATCTTTTTTGCCAATTATGACATTATAGGTTCCAGCTTTTAAATGTAATTGAGAAATAGATATAACATCCTCATTGTTCTTTAATTTATATAACGATGCATATACTGTTCTTCCTAACATATCTATTACAGTAATTGTAACGTTTTTATCTGATGTATTTTTAAGTTGTAAAGTAAAGTTACCGTTGTTTGGATTTGGATAAATTTCAAATGCCGATGATTCCATTTCATTTATTCCACTTCCAATAAATGAGAATGGATCTGATTCAGTTTTGCAATTATTTAAGTTAGTAACAAGAGTTGTATAACTTCCTGATTGTGTCGGCATGAATGATGAATTTGTTGCGCCAGTAATTAACAAGGTATTTCTGTACCATTGATTTCCCGTTGAAATGGAAGAGTACAATGAATTACCATTTAAAGTTATTGTAGGTTTAGTAGGATTACTAAAAACATTCACAATTGATGTTTCTGAATTCGATTTACAATTAGCTGTATTTGATACTTCAAGTCTATAATTTCCTGATGAATTTGCTATTAATGAATTTGAGTTTGCTCCACTAATGTTTATGCTATCTTTCTGCCATTGATAATTAACTCCTGTAGCTAATGTTGATAAAATAACTTGACCTCCTTCACAAAATGTTGTTGCACCACTTGCATTAATTATTGGTACAATTGGACTTAAATTTTCTGTTATAGTACTTGACAATGAAGCCGATTTACAGCTATTAGTATTTGTAATTTCAACCGTGTAATTTCCTGATTGAATAACTGTAAAATTAATACTATTTGCACCACTTATTGCCGTTCCGTCTTTTTTCCATTGGTAAGAATATCCTGTGTTTGCACAGCTTAACAATAATGATTTTCCTTTACAAAATGATGTTGAACTACTGTTTATTGTTGGGGTTGGTGGCAGCGGGTTTACATTTACAGTAATAGAACTCGAGGAATCAACACAATTATTATTATTCGTAACTAAAACCTTATAATTGCCACTTAAACTTGCGGTATAATTTGAATTGGTAGCATTTAACAAATTAGTTCCATTATTTCTCCATTGATAGCTGAATCCAGTTCCTGTATTTCCTGTTAATATTACATTTCCTCCCTCACAAAAACTTGTTGAACCACCAGCACTTATTGTTGCACCTGGTTGTGAATTTATTATTACTGTTTTAGTTATAGAATCTTTACAACCATTATTAGTGGTAACTACTAATTTTACATTATAGGTGTTTGCGTTGCTATAAGTTTTATTTTCTAATAAATTAGAGCTTGTACTTAAATCTCCAAAACTCCAAATTCGAGTCATTGTTCCACTACTTATTCTTGAGGTATCACTAAATATAAAATTATTTCCACTTAAACATTGTGTTGGATTATTAATTGTGAATCCTACCATTGGTTTTGGTTTTGCTAATGTTCCACAATTTGAAGTTGAATTGTAACTGGCAGCCCATCCCGAACTTCTAATTGCTTCATCGCTTAAAAACCAAACAAGCATTGAACCACCTGTCGATGTTAGCATTGGAGGTAATGTAGTGCCTGTATAAACACCTAATCTTGGTGAACTTGTATCTGCCCCATCGTATACTATTATTCCGTCATAGTTTAATTCAGTATCAAAAGAACTAAATGATAAACTTACCGTTGTTGCTCCTGTTGGTTGTATTAGCCATTTGCAATTAGCATTATTACCATAATTATTTGTACCACTTCCATCCGTAAATGATCCTACACCTGAAGTTAATGTAGTTACACCATTACAATAATTAGCAGTAGTTGAAGTATAATTTGCAGACCAACCTGAATCTGATACCGATACATCTGAGAAAAATCGAATAAACATTGATCCACCTGTTGAGGTTATGGATGGAGGTAAAGTATTTCCGCTAAACCTTCCTATTAAAGTGGCTGATGCACTTGTTCCATCATAAACTTCAACAGCATCAAATATTGATAAACCGTCAGTTGATGGCGATTCTGTATTAAATGATGTAAATGTTAATTTTACTGAAGTTGCTTGTGGCGGTTGAATTAGCCAACTGCAATCCATATTATTACAATAATTGTTTACTCCACTTCCATCGCTAATTGTTCCATAATCACTAGTATTTAATGTAGTTGTACCTGAGCAATACGGTGTTCCTGTTGAGGTATAACTTGCTGCAAATCCTGGATATTTTATTAAATAATCAGAAGTAAAAACCACTAACATTTGTCCACTTGTTGCAGTTATATTTGAAGGTAAACTATTACCAGACGTACTAAGTAATAATGGAGCAAAAGTATTACTACCATTATATACAGTTAAAGAATCATATCCTAATTCAGTATTAAAAGAGGAAAAGGAAAGGGTAACACTTGTAGCACATGGTGGGGTAATTAACCAATAACACAATGAATTATTTCCATAATTATTTGTACCACTTCCATCTGTAAAACTACCAGTTGCAGCTGTCAATTGATTGCCTCCATTACAGTATGATGTTCCATAAGTTATATAATTGGCAGACCATCCAGAATCTGTGCTAGTTGCATCGCTACTAAAACGAACCAGCATTGCTCCTGATGTTGATTTCACTACTGGTGGTAAAGTGTTTCCCCACCAAGTTAATAAAAGTGGTGATGATGTTGTTGGTCCACCATATACAAAAACTGTATCGTAATTAGCTTCAGTTTTAAATGATGAAAAAGAAATTGCAATTGAATCTGCTCCAGAAGGTTGTATTAGCCAACTACAATTTAAATTATTTTGATAATTTGCACTACCGCTTCCATCAGAAAAAGTACCAGTCATAGCTGTCAGTTTTGTTGTTCCGCTACATTGAGTTGTAGCACTATTACCTATTCCAACAGCAAACCATGCTGCTCTTACTGCACTATATTGTGTTGATGGATTTCCAAATAAGTCTTGTGCGGCTTGTAATGAACCATAGTATGAACCTGTATAATTTGAACTTGATGTTAAATAATAACTAAGATTCCTATATGCAATTTGTGTGGCTTGTGTCATTCCTATACCTGTTACAGTATATAAATTACTTATATCATTAGTACCTGTTCCTCCTTGAGACAATAAATAATACCAAAAATTTTGAACACCACTATTAGTATGAACACCTCCATTATCTTGGTTACTACTTGTATTAGCCCAATGTGTTCCCAAATAAGTATCTGGTTGTTGTCCAAATTGAATAGGTGCGCTATTGGGATTAGACATTGATCTCATATAATAAGGAGAAATTAAAATGATATTTTCTCCAATTGTCCAGTTTGGTGATGAAGATCCGTAAAACTCGATTGCGGTTCCAAAAATATCTGCAAAAGATTCATTTAATGCACCTGATTCACCTTGATAAGCTAAATTAGCTGTATATTCAACAACTGCGTGAGAAAATTCATGCCCAACTACATCAATACTAGTTAAAGGGCTAAGTATACTTCCATCTCCATCTCCATAGCTCATTGCTGTTCCGTTCCAAAAAGCATTATTATATCCTAAATTCGTATGAACATAATTTTTTATTAAGCCACCAGCATTATTGAAACTATTCCTATTCAATTGAGTTAAATAAAAATCATACGTTTTTTCCATTGCCCAATGTGCATCCAATGCTGGATTATTCCTTGAACTTCTTGAAATACTACCTGAAGTTCCATTTGCAGAAAATGTTGATGTACCTGAAATTGAATTGAATGTAAATGTTCCAAGGAGATCGTCACTTGTTGTAGCATCAGCATCGTAAATCTTTAATGTATAAGGTCCATTTGAAAGTTGCAAACCTTTAGTATTTATTGTAATTACAGGAAATGTATTTTCGTAAAATTCATTAGCCTTAGTAAATACTATATTATTACTTGCATCTCTTATTTCTATGTACAAGTCTGGTGCTCCTCCATTTGAAATTTGCTCCCCTAAAAAATCCTCCCAACTATTATTTACAGCATTAATAACTATACTATTTAAAATAACCTCTTGTGAATTCCATGTGGTACTTGAATTAGAAAAATCTACTGCATTGCTATAATTCGTCCCATTTAGCATATTAAATGTTTGAATGGGTCTTGATGTTTCTCTTAAACGGTAGCCTCCACTATAACTATCCATTTTTATACTTTTAGTTCCGCTATAAAGTGTATTTGCTGTTCCTGTTACCTCTGTATGTGATATTTTCGAAATTTTATTTACAATCTCACCTGTTTGAGCATCTACAAATACATCTTGTATATCATACGGCTTTTCTGAAGCAATTTTTATTTTATAACACAAACGAAAATTTTCTAAATTATAAATCCCATTTATTGGTGCAATTACCAACTCAGCTTTAGGCTTATTAGTTGCATTCGAATCATTCGTTTCGCTTTTCAAAAAATCTTCTGAAGACTTATTATCCCATTGATATTTTTCTGCACCAACATTTTTTATTGCATTTTGAATAGCAATTTCTTTTGATATTTTTGGTTGTACATCTATATTAAGTTTATTAAATATATTACCGTTAGCTGAAACCAATAAATTATTTTTTTCATGCAATAAATACTCTCCTCCAGTTACTAATATTCCTTTATAGTATTGTTGGTACCTGTAATGGGTAAAATTAATATTATCATTTTCCTGTTTCACTTTAACAAATGAATCTTCTTCTGTTAAATTGAAGTTTGTTTTGAATATGTTAAAGAAATTTTTGGATTTTATATTACTTTTTTTATTAAACTGAATAAACGTAAAATTACCTTCCTTTTCAATATTATAAAAATCAGCCACTTTGTATATATTTACTTTACCTTCATTTGTTGGCTTTATTGTTTCAGTTTTTGGCTGTTCAATTTTATTTTTCGTTGAAATTGGTCTTTCAAAACTTGAAAGTATTACCTCCTTCGACTGCCCGATGGCTTTGATTGAAATTAATAATAAGCATATTGCAAATAATGCTACATAAAATTGGTTTAATTTATTCATATTTATTTTTGTTTAATTAGTTTATTTAAATAGGTATACAATTGTGTGATTTCAAGAGGTACTTCTTTATTGTTTTCTCCCCAAGTTATTATTGTTTTAACTCCATTATCTAATTCAATAAAATAATATAGATTTTCAGGTTGGTTAAATTTTAATTGAGTCTCGGTTAGTTTATTTATCTTTTTATTTATATTTCTTAATTCTCTATTATCAATTTGTTTAATTAGTAATGTTTTGTTTTCAATAGTATTAAACCTTGTTACTTCTCCACTTGATTTTATCTGGTATTTTATTACTGCTCCAGTAAAACCTCCACCGCTTCCAAATGTTATTTCATTTACTAGGTTCTTATTAAGAGATTTATTCATTGAACAATTACTTAAAGTTAAAACAAGCAAAGCTATTGAAGCAACAAAAAGGCCTTTTTTGAAGAACATCCAATAAATTTTTCTTTCAATCATATTGACACTCATATTCTTATAATTTAATTTTAAGGTTAATTTATTTAGTTTTAATTTATATCTCTCAAATGTATGTTTTATAACATACATTTTTTTAAATTATTAAAATAAAATAAAATAAATAAAACACGCAACAAAATATGTCGTAATACAATTATCAAAAATTGATAAAATGTCCCTTTTTCTTTTTATGAAAATTATTTTATAAGTTTTGTTTGCTTTGAGACCCAAATCAATTTCACCAAGGAATTATATCCTTTTTGTTTTGTTGGAATTAACAATAAACTAGTCATTTTTTGATACCAATTAGAGTGAAAATAAGAGATTTATGTTAAATAATTATAATCAATTGCATTATCAATTATATCATCGGTTTTTAATTAATTACGGCAATCAATCATTATAGTTCCAGCACCACATATGTATACTTTATTAACTCTTGAATCATTTTTAAAATGGTTTTCTAATTCAATTCTTAATTCTTCATATTCTTTGTTACCTACTGCCTTCTGAATTTTAACATTTACTAGTCGTCCTAATGGAGTTATTGAGTACATGCCATCACTTGTTAAAATTTTATGATCTCTGCCCCCTAAAAGCCCATAACTTTCATATTTTTCATCTAATGACGTCACAAAATTATCTGTCACTTTAAATAACTCGTTATTACTTTCAGAGCATGAAGCGATTAAAACAATAATTACAATAAAATATTTTTTTAAACTATATAGATTTTTCATGATTAATTGTATTAATAATATTTACTAGTAAATGGAATTTTATATCCAACTGAAAATGCAAAATAATTTAAAGTTGAATTGGTGGCTTTGATATAAAAATCTTTTATTTCATAAATACCACCATAGCTAAGTCCATAAAAAGATTCTCTAGAATAATCTACTACATAGTTTCCCGAATTCCCTAAAATATAATATTTGTCAAAGTACTTTCTATAGGTTCTTGTCCCTAAATGTGCAATTCCTCCTACTAATGAAAAGTTCTTAAAAATGGTATAGTTCAAATCAATATTGAATCCTAAATTACTTTCCATTTCACCTGTTTTTGTATCACCATAAGTATACTGTGCTGTTTGCCATGATATGCTTGACATATACTCTTGATCACTAGGCGTTTTTCCACTTATTATTATATCAATAGAAAAACCAAACTTATTATTCATTTTAATATCAATTGGTACATTTATTCCAATTTGGTTATTAGTTGCACCAATACCCAAACCCAAACCAAAAAAACCAATTGGTTTTTCCTTAGTTTGTGCATTTAGATTTAAGAACATAAAAGAACTTAGCAACAAAGTGAAATTTAAATTTTTCATACTGAATTTTAGCTAATTATTTTTTTAATTGGATTGTAAAAAAAAATTACATTTTAGACTTTGCTTGTTCAACTATTGTGAGCAATGCTTCAAATTCTTCAGTTGTCAGATATACTTGAGAATTACTATCAAACTTTTCAAGTTTTACAAATGTAACCCACTTTGCTTTTTCAATGTCATAGTAAGCACCAGCCTTGAAGCCTGTTCTGCTTATAAAAGTTACTTCTGTGTAAACTTCACGTGTTGATGGAAAAATGGACGTGTTTAAGTTTTTCATTGATTTTATTAAACCATCAATTTCATCAAGGTCTAAGGTTGCAATTTTAGTGCCCGATGTATAGGAACTTTTATATTCATATTCAAACCTTAATGCAGATTTTGCCGTTCCGTTGTTAAGGTCTTTGAATTTCATTACTTGAACGTTAACTCCTTTAACTTTTCCAATGTCTATGAATTGTTTTTCTATAAGCGTTCCTGCGGTTGCGCTAAATTGTTCAGCTTGTGTTGTTTGTTTTTCAACTTTTTCTTGGCTAAAAGCAAAGTTTGTAATTAAAAGTCCAACGAATAGATATGTAATTTTTTTCATATTTTTTTACTTCCTACTCATCAGGCTTTTCAGATTACGCCACGTTTTTTTAAGTGGGTACTGAACTCCACTTTGTATTTAATTTACAAACTAAATATTATTTGTTGTCAAATAGGGTCAATACTTTAGTGATTCTGTTTTTATTGTCCTTATTTGTCAAACCAAATTTTAAGGCATACTCAATCAACATAAAATATTAAAAGGGTGTTTAGGCTTAAATCATGTAAACGAACCCAAACCCATTACCCAATATGTGTTAGGCTTATTCGTTGAGATAAGCATTTTGGTTCAGAAGACTTTTTAGCACATTTGAAAAAATTTGGAGGCCTAATAGCATAAATGCTAGAATTCATATAGATTATTTTAGATACTAATAACCTATTTTTGATTAACCAAAAATATTTATGCTGAGCAATAAAAACACGCCAATTGCAAATTTGCTTTTAAACGCTATTCTTTTGTCCAGCAATTGTGATGTCGTCAACATATGTTTTAATTCTGTCTTTAAAAGCTTTGTAAACTTGTTGCAGTTCGAAAAGAGTTGAATATTTATTCCAACTGTTTTTTGTGACAGGATTTTGTTTAAGATTTGGAAGAATTTCAGCTGTGTCTTTAGCAAGGTTGTAACTTAATTCCAATGGTAATTCAAGTTTGTTAAACTGCCCTTGTGAATAGCCCAAATAAACAAGTCCATTCTTGTCAACGGTGAACAAACCAATTTTTATTCCGCTTCCTTGTGGGTCAAAAAGTTTTACTCCAAAACTTCCAGTATTCCATTCAATAAAATAACCACTTTCTTGAGCGTCTTTTATAATCTGTTTTGCAAACTCGACTAATTCATTTGTTGTTTTCTGTTGTAACTGTTCAAAATAATCTTCTGATGTAATTGTCAGTCTTGACTGTAGATTGATTTTTTTGTTTTCAGTTTCAGTTCCAAGGTCGGTTTCAATATTAACTTTTAAGTCAGCCGAATACGAACCTTCGATTCTTACTATCGCTCTTGTTATTTCTTTTGTCCTTGTTACAAGTTGAGGAATTACTATAAGTGAGTTGTTTTCTTCGCCTAACTTGAAAACTTGCAATTCAATTAAAGCTAAAGTGAAATGTAGTTGCGGAGATTGACTTAAATACTCAATCATTTCTTCAACACTTTCACGTATTCCATCACCAACTATAAGTAAGAGAAAGCGTCCACGTTTCAGATTTTTACTTATATTGTCAATAAAAAATTGTTCATCTGCTTCGTCAAGCTCTGTGCTTTTACGAACCATTTCTAAAAGCCCATCTGTATTGTTGTTATATAATCTGCTGTATGAAACAATTGCTTTATCAAGGTCAGAAAAAGTCCATTTACTCAACTCCTTTGCGTAATCAATTATTTGCCCCACAACTTCACGTCTTGCCTCTGGGTTTCTCCAAAGTTTTGTTTCAACTATAGTTATATAGCCATCAGGTGAAACGAATAAATTATCTAAATAGCCTGATGACGTTGAAATTTCTCTACCAATGGAAATAAGTGGGCTAAAACTTGGTTCAATTTCGTTAATTGGTAAAATTGTTGGATGGCTGTGAATTAATTTTTGTATCCATTCTTCATTGAAATCCTTTCCGTCTAATGGAAGACGAACAAGATTTTTTGTTGTATCATTTTGGATATAAATTGGTTGACCGTTGCGCCTATTTCCTTTTGTTATCACTGTAATTTGTTTGTATTATTTTAAATTCTTAATTGACGGTTGTAATGCACTTTCAAACTTTGGAAGATAGAGTACAAAAAAGTCATTCATTTTTTGCCAATCTGTTTCATTGAATAAGTTTACATCTTGTAATTCAAATTTTACTCTACTCATTTTGTTGTCAGGTAATTCCTCCCAAACCAAAAGATTGCCAAATGATTGTTCAATAACATCTTTGTTTTTGAATAACTTTTTGAAGTAAACTTTATTCTTCTCTTTACTTGATGTCGAAATACCTAACTCTATTCTTATGTTTGACTTTGTAATGATAAGTGTAAAGGCTAATCCTGCAATTCCTGCACCTGTACTTAACCAATGGCTTTTTGACGAACTTACATTTTCAAATAAATTTGTTTGATTCAAAAGTGGTAATATTTGTTGCCAATATTTTTTTCTTACACCAAAACGATTTGGCTCTGTTTCATTGTCTACACTTGACAAATATTTGATTAACAATTCATCTTCCATTTCAAACAATGCTAGTAACTTTTTTAAAATAGCGAATTTAGAATTGCTGTCAATGTTTGATTCTATAAACCAACCATTAATTACTTCTTGCGATGCTCTGAAATCAGAAGCGTTTCTCGTTATTTTAAAAACATCTTGATTGCTTAACAATAACTGAGAGTTCTTTTCGTAAAGATTTCTAATCACATAAAAATACATTTGGGCAACTGTATCTTCTTCAACTTTTGTGTTTTCAAAAATAAAGTATTCTAATTTTTTATGTGTTGGACTTTCAGCATCAAAAATATTTTGCTCTTCCGATTCATCACTTTCGGTAATTATTACATCTGGGAACTCCCATATTTTCAAAAAGCGGTCATAAATGATATTTAGTCTTTCTTCATATTTTGAAACATTCCAAGAGTCTATTGATTTTAAAAATGAATTTAGCCACAATCTGCTGAATTGATAACCTTGTTCTTTGCCGTCAATATTCATTTCCTTTTTTGCTAAAAATGATTTATTGCTTAATGCTCCGTTGTTGCCTGAAAGTGTAAGGTTTCCAATGGTGTTTAAATGCTTTTCTTTGAAAATAAAATACTCTTCAGATGACAAATCAGTATTCCAATTTTCATTCGGATTTCTTGGAAAAATGTGTTCAATAGTAATTTGCTCGTTACTCGTATTTACATATTCTCGGTTATTATAATTCTCCAACATTTCAAACAGATAGTTTCTGTTTTTGGGTTGGGTATTATACAAATCCTTATCCTTCAAAGCAGTTTTTAAATCTTGGTTACTTGGGAATTTTGCACTACCTTTCTTTCTAAGCAACGCCTTTGCAATTGAATCATAATATTCCTCTGTATCTACTTCCGAATATAGTGTCATAAAAATCTTATTCAATGCATTTGTTGGTAAGCCAACAATAAACCTTCGCCAAGCATAGCTTTGAATCAATTTTAAAACTTTAATCAATTCATCTTTTGCAAGCAATCCGTTTTCGGTGTCTTCAAATACTTGAAGCAAAAACGGATACGCAACATTTATTTCTAAGCGATTAATGTATTCTAATTCTTTTTTGATGTTAGCATCTGCAACCGTTGCAGGATTAACAAACTTTTTATAATGAATTGATAACGATTTTATATTTTCCAGTTCCTGTTGATAGGCTTCATCTTTTTTGTTAGCGTAAAGACTTTTAAACTCTGCGTAAACTTTATTTTTATTGGGTATTTTTTTGTTGCGTAATGTCAAGTAATCTCTAATGTAATCAGATACTAAAGAACTTTGCTTCACTAAATCTTTTGCATTCTCTTCAATAGGATTCCAAATAGTTTCAAATATTCTGTTTTGGTCTTTCGGAGGCAAGTCCATCAAAATAAAATTCCTTATTAAATCAGATTGCGATAAATCTAAACCTGTGGAGTTCAAACTTTCAAAAATACGTTGTGGGTCGTCTTTGTCTCTTTCTAAAGATATTTCTACAAAAATTAACCGATTTAAACCTCTTAAAATCAATTCAAAATTCTCTTCATTTATGCTGCTTCTAAAGTAGTTGTAGTTCTCTGTAACGTTTGAAAATGAACCTGATTCACTATTAGTGCCAAGCATAATGGCTTTGAATGCTAATGAATTAGTATCTGTTTGTTTTAGCTTTAATTTGCTCGATTCGTTCTTAACATACTGATTGGTTAAAAACATATTATATAATCTTTCTGCATCCTGTGTATTGCCGTTTTCTTTGGCGAAGCGGTACAATGCTACATATAAAATATTGATGGTTGTTAATCGCTGTTGTCCATCTATGATAACCAATTCTTTTACTTCACTTGTACTGTAAGTGCCTTCGTGCACAAATACAATGCTTCCTATAAAATGGGTTCCTCTGTCTTCTGTTTCTACCGAAATAATATCATTTAATAAATCTTTACATTCAGTATTTGTCCAATCATAATTTCGTTGGTAAACAGGAATTACAAACTGAACATTTGGTGCTTGTAAAAAGTTATTTATCTGTAATTCGTTTGCTTTCATTTATGTTATTTTGTACTATTTTCAATTATAGAATTTGCCTTTTGTTAGTTGTTTTCACCTACCTTTTCATTATCAGTTGTTAATTACACAAACCTCAGGCAAAGTTTATTTCTTCACTTTTTTCACTTTCTCTTTTGTAAACAAATTGGCCGTGTATTTTTCATAAAGCTCAAACAAAAACTCCATTCGTTTAGCTTCACTTGTAAATGCTTGTGGTCTATAAGCCAAGTCAACCGCTTTGTCTAATTCGTTATGTGCTTTTATTAATGCTTGTGGCATTGTCAATGGGTCGTATAGGTCGGCAAGAGAGCTATTAGGGAATTCTAATCTTGCATCTAATACTTTTTGTGCTGCTGTTTCTATGGCTTTTACTTGCTTGTCGGTCGGATTTTCTGGCCAAGAGTAATTATTGTAAACTACAGAGTTCGAATATCTAAAACGACTTTCCAATCTGCCACAAACAGTTTTGACCCAAGCCATATGCATAGTTGACGTTAAAATACCAAAATGATAGCGGCTAGCATTAGGGATAATTAAACAAAGATTACTAGCAATTACATTATGTGGCATAAAACCAATTGGAATGAATTTACGCCTTTCTGAAGATACACTTGGAATAATAATATATTCACTTTCATTGTGCGATACAAATGCAAATTGAGAAGGATTATTTGCTAATTCTCTTGTGTCTTTCCTTGTACTACTTTCCCGAAATATTTTAACTTGTTTAAGTCTTTCTGAAATAAAGGAGGATTTTCTTAAGTCCGCAGGTTCTGCATCTTTAAGCCAAAGACAATATCTAGGAATATTATTTATGAACTCATCGCTACCAACGTATCTTCTTACGTATTTTGAAATAAATGGCTCTAGTTCAACTGCTGCTTTCATTTGTTCTTCTGTAAGCAACAAAAAGCCACCGTCAATTGGTTGATTTCCAAATTTTATTTTAGGAACATTACAAATTGGATTTGTATTTTTCTTAATAATGATGTCTTTTGCATCAACTAAATACGGATTGATATTTTTTGCTTTTATTTCGTGAGCTTCGCCTTTAATATCTTCATATTCAAAAATGCTCTTGTTAATAGTATCGTAGTTGGCGAAGCCAACTATCACACAATAAACTGCTGCATTTCCTTTGGCTTCATTGCTCCATTTAAAAGTGCGATGAGCAAAATGAATTTTGATTTTGTATTTGTTCAACATTTGTCCCCAAAGAATACTCGTTTGTTCGCCTTGAACAATTGAGTTTGTGGAAACAAATCCCACTTTAATTTTGGTGTCTTGAATGTATTTAGCTGCTTTAATATACCAACCAGTTACATAGTCTAAAACTCCGCTTCCGTCTGCATTGTCAAACTGTTTTACAATTTGGTCACGTTGGTTTTGTTTCATTATTTTAGAACCAATGAAAGGCGGATTGCCAAGAATAAAAGAAAGGTCGTTTTTGGAAACTACATTTTCCCAGTCCGTTTCTAATGCGTCACCGTGAACAATTTTAGCCGCTTTTTTAAGAGGTAAACGAACAAAGTATTGTCCAAACTCATTACTTATTTGCATATTCATTTGGTGGTCGATAAGCCACATTGCAACTTCGGCAATTCGTGCAGGAAATTCTTCGTATTCAATTCCGCACATCATATCTACGTCTAAGTAAATTAGCTCTCTAACATCTAAAACTCCTTGTCCTGTTTTGTTGGATGCCCTTAAAATTTCTAATTCTAATAAACGCAACTCTCTGTAGG
>CANHPI010000004.1 GCA_947462425.1 Bacteroidota bacterium | reverse complement strand
TATAAATTAATCTGTTTTTTTAATATTTGAATCATTTCCATTCCAGATGTACCAGGATCAAATTCTTTTCCAAGCCCTGATTCTTGAAGAATTAAATCTTTCGTTTCAAAATCTTTTGGTATTATTTTTAATCCAATACCATCATTTATTATTATTTCTTTTATTTTCTTACAATTTTCAATTATTTCCTTTGATATATTTATCATTTCAGGATTTTGATTAGTGGTGTCATTTTTTATGAATTGCATTCTTGTAATTAGCTCTTCACCTTGAAGATAATTGTAAGTTTTTCCAATGTACACTTGAGTACTTGATTTTAAGTTTGTTAATGTAAATAACATCCCTCCGGCTGCAATTAAAATAATTGAGGTTATGATAGTATTAACTTTGGTTTCTGCGTTTCTAATTCCTGAGAAAAAATAAATTGGTATAAAAACAAACATCAAAATACTTAAAGCAAAAAGCCACATTAAATTTGCGCCTGGCCAGTGAAATATCTTAAATAATGAAGAGAAGCTAAATAGTATTCCAAAGATTGTGCCTATAGTAACCATCAATTTATCTTTCATTGTATTTACTTCTCTTGTTTTTAATATAAAGAGGAGTGGTAAGAAAATTAAACTAATATTTAACATGGATAATAAAAGTATGGCGCTTGCGCCTGGCCAATGCATAATTTTGAAGAGGGAGCCTGCTATAAATCCTGCAACGGAAAGAGTTCCGCTATAAATCATTATTTTTTTCATAGTGTAATAGTTTTTGTGAGTTAATAATTGGAGAGTTTCTTCTTCAATTTCCCATAACTCATCTTTATAAAATGTTTTAATGGTAGTTTGATAGAAGCTCTCGAAGTCTCCATTTTCTTCGAGATTTTGCTCTATGATACAACAAATATGATCCAGGAGGTTTTGCTGCAGACTCTCCATCTCAACGCCACGTGCACCGATGTCGTTAAGAATGTAGTCTATTTGTTGGTCACTAAGTTGGTACATTATTTATGGAAGTTTTTAGAATTTTGTTATTGATTTTTTGACACTGATTATTTTTTAAACCGGATTCAAGCAACAAAAAACTCAATTCAAATAACTAATTATTATGCTGTATTTGTTTTAATATCTAACAAAAACTTCATGGTTTCCATAAAGTCAGCTAACTCGCTTACTTTTTCTTTTGTTTTTGTTTTTCCTGTCGGACTTAAACTGTAATATTTTCTCACACGCTTTCCAATAAATTCAGTTTCTGTGGTTACTAATCCATCAGCTTCTAAAGCATGTAAGGTTGGATATAATGCGCCTTCTGTAATTTGAATTTTATTGAAGGTTAATTCTTTTACACGTTGTGTAATTTCATATCCGTACATTTTTTTATTATCGGCCAACAGTTTTAAAACAATTGTTTTAAGTGTTCCTTTTATGAGTTCTGAAGAGTAAATCATGTAAATGTTGTTATTGTTTTTTGTTGTTGCTGCATGATATGTTATCATTTATGTTTTTGATTTATCTCAAAATATAATAAGCATTTCATGGTATTATAATTATATACTTAAGACAAAGATACATAATAATCTTATGCATTTGACTATTATGTCAAACTATTTAGTTAAATTATTGATAATTAATAAATTAAATTTTTTAAAAGTTTATTAGTTTATATTAACGTTGGACTCTTATCGTCTAAAAATTCTTTAACTTTAAACCTATGACTGAAGAGATTATTTTAAATCAAGCTACTTTTAATCCTAAAGTAAAAACCTACATTTTTTTTGTAGGCCTATTTTTTTTAATTGCCTCTGTCATCGGTTGGATTATAGTTCCATTTTGGTTATTTGGTTTAGGCCAATGGCTTAGTGGAAAGTTTTTTAAAACACTATCATGTCAAATCACTAACAAAAATTTAAAATTCTCAAAAGGATTAATCATTCATATCGAAAAAACAATTCCATTAGATAACATTCAAGATTTGTCTTTTATTGGCGGACCTATTTTACGCTACTTTGGACTAACTTTAATTAGAATTGAAACAGCCGGCGGCGGCGGTGCTGCGCATAATCAAAACATGATGAGTATGCTAGGTATTAATGACGCACAAAATTTTAAAACTCAAATATTGCAGCAACGTGAGCAAGTAATTAATCAAAAACATACTTATTCTAACGTTATTTCATCTGAACCAAAGCAAACTCAATTAATAGATAACACTCAACTTTTAATTGATATAAAAAACGAATTAATTGAAATCAAAAATGTATTAAAAAGTAATTTTATTCAAGGCAAAGCCGGAGCGTAAAAACTTATCACTATTCACTTATCACTATTCACTAAAAAATGTTCTTAATATTTGATACCGAAACAACTGGCTTACCGCGAAGTTACAGCGCTCCCTTAACTGATTCTGACAATTGGCCCCGTATGGTTCAAGTTGCTTGGCAGTTGCATGACGTGAATGGTAATTTAATTAATAGTAATTCAATAATTGTTAAACCTGAAGGTTATACCATTCCATTTAATGCGGTTCAAATTCATGGCATAACAAACGAACGTGCTATTGAAGAAGGACAAGATTTAAAAACTGTATTGATGGAATTTGTTAATATTGTTAGCCAATGCAAATATTTATGCGGACATAATATTGAATTTGATAATAATATTATTGGAGCAGAATTATTACGCTGTGGTTTAGAAAATATATTAGCTTCTAAACCTTTCATCGATACCAAAAATGATCAAACAACTGAATATTGTGCTATTCCTGGTGGACGAGGTGGTAAGTTTAAATGGCCAACTTTAACAGAACTTTATACTAAATTATTTAATGCTTCTTTTGAAGAGGCTCACAATGCAGCGTTCGACGTTTTAGCAACAGGTAAAGTATTCTTCGAAATTATTAAAACTGGAATTACTAAAGTTGAAGAAGTTTCAGATTTACAAACAATTAATTATGTTGAACCTGATTTAACGGAACTTTACAAGCACGAACAAGCGTGGAAAGAAAGAAAAAATAAAAAGAATGATGCCTCTGTCACTTCAAGCGAAGTCGATAATTCATCGGTAGATTTTTCAAACATTAAATTCTCTCACTTACACAATCATTCGCAATTCTCTGTTTTGCAATCAACAAGTGATGTTGCTGATTTGGTTAAAAAAGCATTTGAATATAACATGCCGGCAATTGCATTAACAGATCATGGTAATATGTATGGGGCTTTTTTGTTTTGGCAAGCTATAGATAAACAAAATAAAGTAATTAAAGCAAATAATGAATTAATTGATAAGGGTGAAAAAGAAGGTGATAAAACAAATGAATTAAAATGTATTATTGGCTGCGAATTATTTGTTTGTAAAGATCATAAAGATAAATCCAAACAAGATAATGGCTATACACAAGTATTTATTGCTAAAAATAAAATAGGATATCAAAATTTATCCAAGTTAAGTTCCGTAGGATTAATCGATGGATTTTATTACGTTCCTCGAATTGATAAAACTTTATTAGTAAATTATAAAGAGGGTTTAATTGCAACTACAGGCTCTTTATCTTCAGAAATACCAAGTCTAATTTTAAATGTTGGAGAAGAGCAAGCTGAAGAAGTTTTTGTTTGGTATAAGGAACAATTTGGTGATGATTTTTATGTGGAGTTAAATCGCCATGATTTACAAGAAGAAGATCACGTAAATACAGTTTTATTAAATTTTGCTACAAAATACAATGTTAAATATTTTGCAGCTAACAGTAATTATTATTTAAATAAAAACGGATTTGATTCGCACGATATTTTATTGTGTGTAAAAGATAATGAGAAAAAAGCCACGCCGGTTGGAAGAGGCAGAGGTTTTAGAAATGGCTTGCAGAATAAAGAATTTTATTTTAAGTCGCCAAAAGAAATGATTGCTTTGTTTGCTGATATGCCTGAGGCTATTGAAACAACAAATGACATTGTAGCTAAAGTTGAACAATTTAAATTAGGTCGTGATATTTTATTACCAAAGTTTGAAATTGCTCAAGAGTTTATTGAAACTAACGAAGAAGAAATTAGGGCTTCTTGCTTAAGGATTATTGCATCAAAAGAACAAAGCTGGATTGATAAAAAATTATCGGCAGAAGACATTGAAGTTCAAAAAGTGGAGATGCGAATTATTGCCGAGCAGTTTATTTACATGTCTCATTTAACTTGGGAAGGTGCACACAAACGCTATCCTGATATGACAGATTCTATTAAAGAAAGAATCTCTTTTGAATTAGCAACCATTGAGAGAATGGGGTATCCCGGATACTTTTTAATTGTGGCAGATTTTATTGCAGAGGCTCGTAAAATGGGTGTAGCCGTTGGTCCAGGCCGTGGTTCTGCTGCAGGTTCGGCCATTGCCTATTGTTTATGGATTACTAACGTTGACCCTATTAAGTTTGATTTACTATTTGAGCGTTTCTTAAATCCGGATCGTATTAGTATGCCCGATATAGATATTGATTTTGATGATGAAGGGCGTGGCTTGGTTATTGATTATGTAATTAATAAATATGGAGCAAATCAAGTTGCACAAATTATTACTTATGGTACCATGGGAGGTAAATCAGCAATTCGCGATACTGCCAGAGCGTTAGAGTTACCTTTACCTGATGCTGATAGATTAGCAAAAGCGTTTCCTGATTCGTTAGATGCTAAATTGAAGAAATTATTAAAGCCAGGTGGCATTGATCAAAAATATCTAGATGGTATTAAAGATAAACGGGAAGTTGTTGAACAATCTCATAACTTCAGAAAATTATCAGAAGAAAAAACACCAGAAGCTGATGTTTTAAAACAAGCGTATGAATTAGAAGGTTGCTTGCGAAACATTGGTATTCATGCTTGTGGGATTATTATTACACCGGATGATATGGTAAAATTTGTACCGGTTACCAAAGCAAAAGATAGCGAAATGTTAGTGACCCAATTTGATAACTCTGTTGCTGAAAACGCTGGTCTACTAAAAATGGACTTCTTAGGTTTGCGAACATTAACTATAATTAAAGATGCAGTTCGTTTTGTAAAACAAAATCATGGTATTGAATTAGATATTGATGCCATTCCTTTAGACGATAAAAAAACCTACGAATTATTTCAACGAGGAGAAACTAACGGTGTGTTTCAATATGAAAGTGCCGGAATGCAAAAATCATTAAAAGATTTGAAACCCGATACGTTTAATGATCTAATTGCCATGAATGCCTTGTATCGACCAGGACCAATTGCATACATTCCAAATTATATTAATCGAAAACACGGCAGAGAGGCAGTAGTTATGGATTTAGAAGGGATGGATGAGTTTTTGGGTGAGACTTATGGTATTACCGTTTATCAGGAACAAGTAATGCGATTATCTCAAAAATTAGCAAATTTTACCAAAGGTGATGCCGATACATTGCGAAAGGCAATGGGAAAAAAAGATAGATATACACTTGATAAAATGAAAGGTAAATTCATTGACAATTGTAAAACTAACGGTCATGATCCTGAAGTTTCTGAAAAAGTTTGGAAAGATTGGGAAGCCTTTGCGAGTTATGCGTTTAATAAATCACACTCAACTTGTTATGCTTACATCGCGTTTCAAACGGCTTATATAAAAGCTCACTATCCATCAGAGTTTATGGCTTCCGTTTTAAATCATGCAGGTAGCATAGATACCATTTCGTTTTTAATGGAAGAATGCAAACGCATGGGCTTAAAGGTTTTAGGTCCGGATATTAACGAAGGCTTTGCTAAATTTAGTGTTATTACCGGCGGTACTGATATTCGATTTGGAATGGCGTCTGTAAAAGGTGTAGGAGAAAATACGGTTCAAAATATTATTGATGAACGTAATGCAAATGGAAAATATATTTCTGTTTTTGATTTGGCGAAACGTTTGGATTCAAAAAGTGTCAATAAAAAATCTTTAGAAGGATTAGCATTAGCAGGAGGATTTGATAGTTTTGAAGGCGTCCATCGTGCTATGTTTTTCACACCTGATGCGGATGGTATTACTTTAACCGACAAAATGATTAAGTACAGTAATCAAATGAGTTTGGGTAATGATACCTCCCAGGCAAGTTTGTTTGGTGGTGATGATGAAATTGAAATAACAGAACCTCAATTGCCTCAAAAAATTGAAGCCTGGGGAAAATTAGAAGAGTTAGCTAGAGAAAAAGAAGTAGTAGGATTCTTCATTTCCGGACACCCTCTTGATCCTTACAAGTTAATTATTGATAACAAATGTAATGCTAACTGCGCACAGCTAAAGGCAAATTTAGAAAATTTTAAAGGAAAAGATGTCGTTTTTGGTGGCATTATAACTGGTTCCGAACAACGTATCAGTAAAACAGGAAATGCCTTTGGAAAATTAATTGTTGAAGATTACCATGGCGCTATTGAATTAATGCTTTTTGGCAAAGATTTTGTTGAATATAATAAGTTTATGGTAAACTCATTATTTGTTTATGTAAAAGCTAAAGTACAAGAACGTTATGGACAACCTGGTAGTTTAGAAGTTAAAATTCAAAAGATTGAGTTACTTGAAAATGTAAAAGAAAATATTTTCTCTACAATAAAATTAAAGTTAAATATAAATACCATCAACGAAGAGCTAATTGCAAATATAGAAGCTATATTTAATTCATCTCAAGGTAAATGTGCTGTTGAGTTTTTTGTAGAAGATCCAACTGAAAATATAAGCGTGAAGTTATTTTCTAAATCCCGAAAAATTGCAATAAGCACAGAGTTAATGAATGAATTAGATAAAGTTGGAAGTTTAAAATACGAATTGAACTAATTTTATTATCCTATAACAAAAACACCTTTCAAGATTTTGAAATCTGACAGGTGTTTTTTAGTTTAAAGAAACCGACAAATAAGTAGATTAATTTGTATCCAAATACATGTTTAAAAACAATTATTAACTAAAAAATTCATTACAAAAATGCCAATTACTAAAGATCAGAAATTGTGTGGCGGCTTTTTTTATCCTAATTTTGCTCTTTTAAATTAATATTACAAACTTGATAAATCAAAATGATCATATTGATATAATTTTTTTAAAAATTAATTAAAGGAAATGACTACTGTTTTATTTGAAAATCAAATTCGTTTAGTTAAAATTATTTTGTTTTTAATAATTAAGTTTGTATATTTGTAGCCGAAAATTTGGAGATTGAAATGATGAGGGACAGATTAGTCCCTTTTTTATTTTTGTTAAATATGATAAAAAAACAAGCTATAATTGATTTAATTGAAACTCATTTTGAGGGAAGCGACAAGTTTATTGTTGATGTTAAAATCCTTAAAGGAAATGTAATTGAAATCTATATTGATGCGCCAAACCACATTTTAATTGCTGATTGTGTTGAATTAAGTAGATATGTAGAGAGCAATTTAGATAGAGAAAAAGATGATTTTGAACTGCAAGTATCTTCTCCAGGAGCAACAGAATCATTTAAAGTATTAGCTCAATATAAAAAGTACATTGGAACTAAAGTTAAAGTTGTTACCAAAGAAGGTGAAAAACACGAAGGCATTTTAAAAAGTGCAAATGACAATGAATTTGTGTTAGAAGAAACAAGAAGAGAAAAAAAAGTAATTGGAAAAGGAAATCAAACCGTTGTAGAAGATATAACGTTCACATATAATCAAACAAAAGAAACAAAATCAGTATTACCATTTTAAAAAAACAAAACAATGGAAAGTGTAAATTTAATTGAATCATTCTCGTTATTTAAAGAAGACAAAAACATTGATCGCGCAACGTTAATGAGTATCATCGAGGAAGTATTTCGTGCTATGTTAATCAAAAAATATGGTTCTGATAAAAACTTTGATATTATTGTGAATCCCGATAAAGGAGATATTGAAATTTATAAAAATAGAACAATTGTAGATGATGAGTTTGCAGATGATTCGTTTGATTATGATCCAAACAAGCACATTAGCTTAACCGATGCCCAAAAAATTGAACCAGATTTTGAAATTGGAGAAGAAGTTACTGAATTAGTTAAATTAGATGAAATTGGACGTAGAAATGTATTATCGGTTCGTCAAAATTTAGTTCAAAAAATTCTTGAATTAGAGAAAACAGGCATTTATAACAAATATAAAGAGCGTATTGGTGATATTATTAACGCAGAGGTTTATCAAGTTTGGAAAAAAGAAATTATGTTGTTGGATGATGAAGGTAACGAATTATTATTACCTAAAACTGAGCAAATCCCTTCTGATTTCTTTAAAAAAGGAGATTCTGTAAAAGCAGTTGTTTATAAAGTGGAATTAAAAAACGGAACACCTTCTGTAATAATGTCTCGCACTGCTCCTACTTTTTTAGAGCGCTTGTTTGAAATGGAAGTTCCTGAAGTATTTGACGGTTTAATTACTATCAAGAAAATTGTTCGTGAACCAGGTGAAAGAGCTAAAGTTGCTGTTGAATCATACGATGATCGTATTGATCCGGTTGGTGCATGTGTTGGGATGAAAGGTTCTCGTATTCACGGTATTGTTAGAGAGTTAAAAAATGAAAATATTGATGTAATTAATTACACATCTAATGCTCAATTATTAATTCAACGTTCACTAAGCCCGGCTAAAGTAACTTCGGTGAAATTAAATGAAGATACTAAACGTGCTGAGGTATTTTTAAAACCTGATCAAATTTCTTTAGCAATTGGTAAGGGTGGATTTAATATTAAATTAGCTGGTAAATTAACGGGTTACGAAATTGATGTGTTCCGAGATAATGACGAGGCAGTTGTTGATATTGATGATGTTGATTTAATTGAATTCTCTGATGAAATTGAAGAATCAGTTATTTCAGCATTACAAGCTATAGGATGCGATACAGCTAAGTCAGTATTAGAATTAGATATTTCTGAGTTAGTCCGTAGAACTGGATTAACAGAGGAAGTGATTGAAGATGTAAAACAAGTATTACAATCTGAGTTCGAAGATTAAAAATAAGTTATTTGAAAAAAGTTTTTGGTTGCTGGTAAATTGAGATTAAAAAAATCAAACACCTAAACACCTATTTCAAACAACATAATAATAAAGTTAGCTTTCTTTTAAAAATAAAAAGGCAATTTTGATTACATAAAAGAAGAGGAAATAAACAATATGTCAGACGCAAAAACAATGCGATTAAGTAAAGTAGCAAAGGAATTTAATTTATCCCTAGGGAAAATTACGGAATTCTTAGCTTCTAAAGGTCGCTCAGTAGAAAATAATCCCAATGCTAAAATTGGTGATGAAGAATATTCTTTATTATCGAAAGAGTTTTCGGGTGATAAGTCTGCTAAAGAAGAAGCACAACACGTGGGCCTTAGCCTAAATAAATTAAAACGCGAGTCGTTAGTTGTTGAAGATGTTAAGGCTATTAAAGCTAAGGAGCTTGAAGAGCTGCGTGAGAAAGAACTAATTGCCGCTGCTACCGCAAAAGCTGCAGAAGAAAAAAGAAAAGCAGAAGAAGCAAAGTTGCAAGCTGAAAGATTTGCAGAACTAGTAAAACCAATTGAACCATCTGGTGAACCTATTGATAGTAATACCATTATTACCGGACCGAAGGTTTTAGGTAAAATGGATTTAAGTGCTTTAAATCAAAAGACTAAGCCAGATAAAAAAACAAAAAAAGAAAAAGAAGAAGAAAAAAAATCTGAAGAAAAAGTTTCTAAAGACATAAAAGGTAAAAAGAAAATTGAAGAGTCAGAAATACCTCCGGTAAATGAGGCTCCAATTTTAAATGAAGATCAAACAGTTATTGCTCCAATTGAAATTGAAGAACAAAAAGAAGTTTTTCACGAAACGGTTTATCAAAAATTAGAAGGACCAAAAATTATGGGTAAAATTGAATTACCTGTGATTAAAGAAGTGAAAAAATCTACCGGACCAAATGCAGCTGCGGGCGCTGCCGATAAGAAGAAACGTAAGCGTATTCGTAAAGGCGGAATGAGTCCTGAAGAAATTAAGAAAGTTGGGACAGAGCAAGCTCAAATTGCCAAGGATAAAGCCAAAGAAAAATATGGCGATCCTCGTGCAAGAAAACCTGTTGCTCGTGAAGCGCGTCCA
Source organism: Bacteroidota bacterium (assembly GCA_947462425.1). The sequence continues at coordinate 11,871 of CANHPI010000004.1, read as the reverse complement.
GCATTGACAGATGTAGAAATACAAGCACAAATAAAAGAAACTCTAGCTCGTTTAAGTAGTAAAGGTTCTAAATCAAAAACATCAAAATACCGTAGAGATAAGCGTGATGATGTAAGAGATAAAATGGCTGAAAAGCAAGAATTATCAGATTTAGAGAAAAAAACATTGCAAGTTACTGAATTCGTTTCCGCTAATCAATTAGCTCAAATGATGGATGTATCTGTAACGCAAATTATCTCAACTTGTATGAGTTTAGGTTTATTTGTGTCGATTAATCAACGTTTGGATGCTGAAACTTTAGCTATTGTAGCTGAAGAATTTGGGTTTAAAACTGAGTTTGTAAGTGTTGAAGTTCAAGAAGCAATTGAAGAACAAGAAGCTGAAGATCCAGAAGATTTAGTAGAACGTCCACCTATTGTAACCATCATGGGTCACGTTGATCATGGTAAAACATCTTTATTAGATTACATTCGTAAATCTAACGTTTTAGCTGGTGAGGCTGGAGGTATTACTCAGCATATTGGTAGTTATAATGTTAAAATGGATAGTGGTAAATCAATCACTTTCTTAGATACACCTGGTCACGAGGCATTTACTGCCATGCGTGCACGTGGTGCCAAAGTAACCGATGTGGTTATTATTGTTATTGCAGCAGATGATAGTGTGATGCCGCAAACAAAAGAAGCTATTAATCACGCTCAGGCTGCTGGTTCACCAATGATTATTGCTATCAATAAAATTGATAAACCAGGTGCTAATCCTGATAAAATTCGTGAGGCTTTATCAGCAATGAATATTTTAGTTGAAGAATGGGGAGGTAAAGTTCAATGCCAGGAGATTTCAGCTAAAATGGGTAAAAACATTGATTTATTATTAGAGAAAGTTGTTTTAGAAGCAGAATTTTTAAATTTAAAAGCTAATCCAAAAGTAAAAGCATCGGGTTCTGTTATTGAAGCAAAATTAGATAAAGGTCGTGGACACGTAGTTGATATTATTGTTCAAAAAGGAACCATGCGCGTTGGAGATATTGTTGTAGCTGGTTGTTATAGTGGTAGGGTAAAAGCAATGACTAACGAACATGGTGTAAATATTAAAGAAGCAGGTCCTTCAATGCCAGTTCAATTATTAGGATTAAATGGTGCGCCTACTGCTGGTGATAAATTTAACGTAATGAGCGATGAACGCGAAGCGCGTGAATTAGCAAACAAACGTTTACAATTGCAACGCGAACAAGGTATTCGTACTCAAAAACATATTACATTAGATGAAATTGGAAGACGTTTAGCAATAGGCGATTTTAAAGAATTAAATGTGATTGTCAAAGGTGATGTGGATGGTTCGATTGAAGCCTTATCAGATTCATTATTAAAATTATCTACCGAAAAAATACAAGTAAATATTATTCATAAATCAGTTGGTGCTATTAGCGAAACAGACGTTATGTTAGCAAGTGCATCAAACGCTATAATAGTAGGTTTTCAGGTTCGCCCATCAGTTCCTGCCCGTAAATTAGCTGAGACTGAAGAGATTGATATTCGTTTATATTCAATTATTTACGATGCCATTAACGAAATTAAAGCTGCCATGGAAGGCATGTTAGCTCCTGAATTTGAAGAGAAAGCTGTTTGTAATATTGTTATTCGTGAAGTATTTAATATTACTAAAGTTGGTACAATTGCAGGTTGTTATGTAATGGATGGTAAAGTTATGCGTAACACTAAAATTCGTGTTATTCGTGATGGTATTGTTGTATTTACTGGAGGTTTAGGCTCGTTAAAACGCTTTAAAGACGATGTAAAAGAAGTAACAGCCAATTACGAGTGCGGATTAAATATTGACGGCTTTAATGATATAAAAGTAGACGATATTATTGAAGGTTATGATATGGTTGAAATTAAAGCCAAATTATAATGAGTTGTTTTAGTGAAGTTGTTAGTTTTTGAAATTCTAACAACTTATTACTCTTGTCTTATAACTAACATTGGGGGATTAGCTCATTTGGCTAGAGCGCTTCGCTGGCAGTGAAGAGGTGATCGGTTCGAATCCGATATTCTCCACGTTTAAGATAAAAAGTCAGAAGTTTCACTTCTGACTTTTTTAATATGAAAACCTAGTGCTTTTGTATTTTAGTAATTACATAACTGCAATTAAGCAACCTATGATTATGAAATAGCAAAAGCTAATTCAATTTATAAAAAATGTATTTATATTCAGAAAAAAACTTGCTTCTAATGCTTTTTTTATCTCAGTTAATTAACACAATTTAAGATGAATTAATACTAATATTTGCCTCATGTCGACTAAAAGTGTAAATTCGTGGCTCATATACAAATGAGTTTAGTAGAGCAAATAAATAAAGAAAAAGTGCCACAACATATCGCCATAATTATGGATGGTAATGGCAGATGGGCTAAACAACAAGGTGAAAATCGTATTTACGGGCACTATGAAGGAGTGAATTCAGTTCGCGACGTAGTTGCTGGTGCCGGAGAGGTTGGTGTTAAATACATTACGCTTTATGCTTTTAGTACAGAAAATTGGAACAGACCAAAAGAAGAAGTTGATGCGTTAATGGAATTATTAGTTTCCACTATTAGTGCAGAAACTCCCCAACTAAATAAAAAAAATGTGCGTCTGCTTGCTATTGGAAATTTAAATAGTTTACCACCTGCTTGCTTACAGGAATTAAACGAATCTATTGAACTAACATCTAGAAATACTGGGTTAACATTAGTGCTAGCTTTAAGTTATTCTTCCAAGTGGGAACTAATTTCTGCAGTAAAACAAATTGCAACTGATGCAAAAAATGAGTCTATCAATATTGCAGATATTACCGAAAAACATATTGAAAAATACCTATGTACGAAAGATATTCCTGATCCGGAATTAATGATTCGAACAAGTGGTGAACATCGCATTAGTAATTTCCTATTATGGCAATTAGCGTATGCTGAATTTTATTTTACTGAAAAATTATGGCCAGATTTTCGTAAAGATGATTTGTATGAAGCAATTCTTAATTACCAAAATCGCGAACGTCGTTTTGGAAAAACCAGCGACCAATTAACACAAATTTAAATAATGACATTTTTTAAATACTCCATTTTAGTATTCTTTTTTTTAGCTTTCTACGTAACAGGTATTGCGCAAGTTGTTCCTATAGAATTAAATTCAGCAGAAGCTATTGATTGGGCAAAACCAAAAGAATATACAATTGCAGGTATAGAAGTTGAATGTTCTGAATACACAGATAAAAATATTGTACGATTATTGTCAGGAATAACATACGGTGACAAGGTTCAAATACCGGGAGATAAAATTTCTGAAGCTATAAAGAATTTATGGAAACAAAGTTTATTTGAAGATGTGAAAATTTATTTAGTGAAAACTATTGGGGATGATGCGTTTTTAAAAATAGCCGTTGTTGAAAAACCAAGATTATCTAAATTTTCATTCAGAGGTAACGTAAAGAAAAATGATGCGGATGAAATTAGAGGTAAAATTCGTTTAATAAGAGAAAAGGTAGTAACTGACTACACAATTGGATACATAAAAAATATTGTAAAAGATTTTTACGTAAACAAAGGTTTTTATCACACTCAAGTTAATATCACCTCCGAGCCCGATAAAACTGCTAAAACACCACATGTTATTGTATATATAAATGTTGTAAAAGGAAAAAAAGTTAGAATAAAAAACCTTAATTTAAATGGTAATACTATAATTGCTGATTGGAAATTACGCCGTAAAATGAGTGATAGTAAGCCATTTCGCTTTTATACATTTTGGAATTCCGGTAAGTACCTCGAAGATAATTTAGAGAAAGATTTACCAAGTATTATCGCAAAATATAATGGTAAAGGATATCGTGATGCCAGAATTGCAAAAGACACTGTTTATTTTGTAAGCAAAAATCGTGTGAATATTGATGTTAAAATTGAAGAAGGACATAAATATTATTTTGGTGATATAAAATGGTTTGGTAATGCTAAATATCGCAGTGGCCAATTAGATACTATTTTAAATATTAAGAAGGGAGAAATTTTTGATCAAACTTTACTCGACCAAAAATTAATGATGAATCCAAATGGTTATGATATTTCATCACTATATATGGATGATGGTTATTTATTTTTTAATGTAACTCCACAAGAAGTAAATGTGCATAACGACACAATTGACTTAGATATACATTTGTATGAAGGCAAGCAGGCAACAATTAACAGAGTAACCGTTTTAGGAAATGCTAAAACCAACGATCATGTTATTTATCGCGAAATAAGAACAAGACCAGGTCAGTTATTTCGCCGATCTGATATTATTCGTACACAAAGAGAATTAAGTCAATTAGGTTATTTTGACCCAGAAAAATTATCAGTCACTCCAACACCAAACCCTGCTGATGGAACAGTTGATATTGAATATAGAGTTGAAGAAAAACCTTCCGATCAAATTGAATTATCCGGAGGTTGGGGCGGTGGCCGTGTTGTTGGTACATTAGGTTTATCCTTTAATAATTTCTCAATGAGAAATATTTTTAAACCATCTGCTTGGAGTCCATTACCAACTGGAGATGGTCAAAAATTTAGCATCAGAGCTCAAACCAATGGTATTTTTTATCAATCTTATAATTTATCTTTTACAGAGCCTTGGTTAGGAGGTAAAAAACCTAACTCATTAAGTATTTCAGGATTTTATTCCATGTTTAATTCAACAGGTGCTAAAAAATATGTGAATGATGCTGAAGGAAATAAAATATTAAATGTAAATAGAAGCACCATGAAAATTATTGGTGGCTCTGTAGGGTTTGGTAAGCGTTTAAAAAAACCGGATGATTTTTTCTCTTTATACACCGAAGCAAGTTACAATTATTATGAATTACAAAATTACTCCTTTTTTATTTTAGCGAACGGTTACGCAAATGATTTTAACTGTAAAATTAATATTACTCGTAATAGTATTGACGCACCAATTTTTCCTAAAAACGGCTCTAATTTTTCCTTGTTAGGTCAGTTTACCCCTCCCTATTCTTTATTTAATGGTAAAGATTATAATACTGCAACTACTGCTGAAAAATTCAAATTTATTGAATATCAAAAATATAAGTTTACAGCAGAATGGTATACACAATTAACTAATAAAAAAGCTGGCGAAGGAAAAGAAGCAAGAAATTTAGTATTGAGAACAAAAATTGGTTATGGAATTCTTGGCATGTATAATAAAAATGTTGGTGTTTCTCCATTTGAACGATATTACATGGGTGGAAGTGGATTAAGTGGTTTTCAAAACTTTGTTGCTCGAGAAATAATTGCCTTAAGAGGTTACACAGATAATTCACTATCAAGTACTAGCGGAGATCCTTTATGTGCAAGATATACAATGGAATTACGATATCCAATTTCCTTAAACCCACAGGCAACAATATTTATTTTAGGATTTGCAGAAGCAGGAAATACTTGGGCAAAATATAAAGATTTTAACCCTTTTCAGGTTAAGCGTAGTGCAGGATTTGGCTTAAGAGTATTTTTACCAATGTTTGGTTTATTAGGATTAGATTATGGTTGGGGCTTTGATAATATTCCAGGAAATCCTGGATCGGGAAATGGAAAAGGACAATTCCATTTTACTTTAGGAGCACAATTGGGTGAATTATAAACTGAAAATAAATGTTAATTATTAAAATAAATGTATCTTGGCACACGTTATGATTATCAATAAAAAACAATAAACTATGAAAAAAATAACTTTATTATTTGTTGCAATTCTTTTTATCTCAACAATTTCCTTTGCTCAAAAAATTGGATATGTAGATACAGAATATATTCTTTCAAATATTCCCGAATATAAAGCAGCTCAAGCAGAAATGGACAAAATTTCGGTGGACTGGCAAAAAGAAATTGAAGTGAAGTACAGTGAAATTGATAAATTATATAAAATTTATCAAGCTGAATCTGTTTTATTAACAGATGATATGAGAAAGAAACGTGAGAACGAAATCATAAATAAAGAAAAAGAAGTAAAAGAATTGCAAAAACAGCGATTTGGCGTTGATGGAGAATTATTTAGTAAACGTATGGAGTTAGTAAAACCAATTCAGGATAAAGTGTATAGTGCAGTAAAGCAAGTTGCCGAAAGAGGAGGTCTAGCATTTATTTTTGATAAAGCTGGGCAGGTTTCCTTACTTTATTCAAATAGCAAATATGATAAAAGTGAAGATGTTTTAAACTTTTTAGGATACAATAAATCAAAAAAAACAAATAAATAAAAAAACAAATAAATCAAAAATGAAAAATTTAGTAAAATCAATTGCAATTGTTGCTTTAACAGTAGGAACTATAACATTAGCAAAAGCTCAAAAAATTGCACACATTAGCTTAGATTCTTTAATTACAACAATGGCAGAAAGTAAAACTGCTCAGGAAGTAGCCCAAAAATATTTAAAAGATTTGGAAAACCAAGTTGCTACAATGGACACTGAATTGCAAACTAAGTATGCTGATTATATGAAAAATAAAGAAACATACTCTGCATTAGTAGCATCTACAAAAGAAACTGAGTTACAAGATTTAAATAAACGTATTGAAGATTTTAAAGCTTCAGCTCAACAAGATTATCAACGTAAGTATGGCGAATTATCAAAACCAATTTATGATAAAGCTAAAAAAGCAATTGATTTAGTTGCTAAAGAAAATGGTTATAAATATGTTTTAGATACTAGTTCTGGAAATGTATTATATACTGAACCAGCTGATGATATTTTACCTTTAGTAAAGAAAAAACTAGAAACATTACCAGCTGCTCAAATACCAGGTGCTCAAGGCTCAACTAAACCTGCACCAGGAACTAAACCCGCAGGAGCAAACAAACCCGCAGGAAAATAAATTCACTTTTTCACATTTTTTTAAACCGTTCGCTAAATAGCGGACGGTTTTTTTAGTTATACACATTGACCTTAATAATCAATTCGTTATATTTAAATAAAATTTAATAAAAATATCATCTAGGAATTAGTAATTTAAAAAATAAAAAGTTAATCCTAAAAAATTTATTCATGAGAAAATTTAAATGTCTAATAATTGTATGTCTTCTTTTTGCTAAAGTTATTGGTCAAAATAAAAACATACAAGCTGATGCAAGCTATTATTTTGATACGAAAGATTATAAAAAAGCCTATGAACTTTATGATAACTTATATACGCAGTTTCCTAAAAACTTCTTATATAAGTTTCGCTTAGGTTATTCCGCTTTATATTGTCCTGAGAAAAAAGCTCGAGCAACCGAAATATTTGAAGACATTAAAAAAACTAATAAGTCGCCGGATGCAGATTACTATTTGGCAAAGGCATATCATATCAATTATAAATTTGATGAAGCTATAAAATATTATGATTTATTTATTGCTTCAAACCAAAACAAAACATCAAACGATAATTTAACGCTTTTAGAGGAAGCTCATTTGGGAATAATCAATTGCAATAATGGTAAGGAGTTAATTTCAAAAAAGTCAGTATTGGATATTAAAAATATTGGTTCTCCTATTAATACTCATGAAATCGAAGCAGTACCTGTAATCTCATCTGATGAGTCTGTAATGATATTTACATATATCGGAACTAAAAGTAAAGGAGGTCTACTTAACAATATGCTTAAACAGGATAAAGAAGAGGGTGTTTATCATGAAGATATTTTTATAAGTATTAGAAGTAACGATTCAACTTGGGGGGAACCTTCTGAAATTTCATCTTTGAATACAAATGGCAATGATGCAGCTGTTGCTTTGTCGCCGGATGGACAAGTTCTGTTTACATTTGTAAGTGATCCAAATAATCCGGGAGATTTATATTCGAGTAGTTTGTTAGAAAAAACATGGGGTAAGCCTGAAAAATTAAATGCTAATATAAACTCAGAATCTTGGGAAGGTAGTTGTTCAATTACATCTGATGGAAGATATTTGTATTTTGCATCTGCACGTCCGGGAGGGATGGGTGGCAGAGATATTTATGTATCTGAAAAGGAAAATGGAGATTGGGGTCCTGCGAAAAATTTAGGACCCACTATTAATACAAAATATAATGAAGATGCGCCATTTATTCATCCCGATGGAATTACACTTTTTTTTAGTTCAGAGGGGCATAAAAGTATAGGTGGTTATGATATTATGTATTCAATAAAAAAAGAAAATAATTGGCTAGAGCCATTTAGTATGGGCATACCATTAAATACAACAGAAGATGATAGATATTATGTTAATAATGCAAAAGGTAATGTTGGATATTTCTCTTCAAACAGAGGTGGAACAGGTGGAAAAGGAGAACAAGATATTTATACCGTTACTCCAGGGATTTTAATTGAGAGGTCAGGCTTAGCAATATTAAAAGGAAATGTTTATGTTGATGACAAACCTTCGGAGGCAAAAATTGAATTAATAAAGAAAGAAAACAATGAGGCTATTGGACCATATTATGCAAATCCAAAAACTGGAAAATATTTAATGGCTATTACACCAGGTAATGAGTATAAAATAAAAATATCTATTAAAGATATGGAGCCTATTGAAGAAGAAGTTTCTGTAGAAAATATTAACAAATTGGTAGAAATAAAAAAAGATTTTTATGCCTACACTACACAGTTTGAAAAACAAAAAAATCAGGTTTCAGTAAAAACTATTTTAGATAGCTTATTACAAAATAAAAAAAGTAGCGAGGTATTAAAAAATGATACTTCAATAATTAATAGTGTTAACATAGCAGCAAAAACTGCTAATCGTGTTAAAACAGAAGCTACTACTAAAACAATAACAAACAATTCTATTATACCATTAAATTTAAAACCTTGCAGTGATTCTGTTATGCCAGATTTTAAATCAATTAAAGGTAAATCATTAAATGACCCAACTGTATACAAACAGCTATTAAGCCTTGCTGAAACTATGTGCGCTGAAGGTCTTGTATTTAAAGTTCAAATTGCGGCGTTTAAAAATCCTAAAAATTATAAATATAATCATCTTAAACAATTTGGTGCTCCCGAAATCATAACATATCCTGATGGAATTACTCGTATTACACAACTTAGCTTTTCTACAATGAAGCAAGCGGAAGAAGCTCGTCAAAAAATAATTGCAAAGGGACAAAAAGACGCATGGTTAACCGCTTTTATTAATGGCAAACGTTTTACTTTAGAGGAATTGATTTTAGTTAACTTTAATAGCAAAGCAATTAACTAGAACTCTAATTAGATAACTACTTCATAACATGAAAAGTTATTCTTAATTGCACTCCCCTATTTTTACCATTTACTCAGATGTGTAAACCACAAGTAATAAAACAACTAAAAAGATTTTTTATTTCAATAAAGTATTTTCAAGTGCTATATTGTTTTAAATTATGTGCTATTTATTTTCAATAAATATCTATAAAAAAAAGCCTGCAACAAATTAAGTTACAGACTTTTTAAAACAAACACAAGCAATTATTTTTATATGAGTTTAATTAGTGAATAAATTTTAATGCAAGGTTTATAAACTTCCTTTCATTTTACTTGTCATGTAATTTAATAATAAAATTGTTTTATAACTTTTTAACTAATCACATCATTGCTTTGATAATAAGCTTTCAAGATTTAATTATCAAAATTTATTTCATCGGTTTTTTCAAAAAAATCTCCTCCAATTTGGTAATGATCATTAATATCTGAAACAATACTCATTAGTAGCGAATTGTTATCTTTAAATGTTGGTAAGCCATTATTAATTACATAGGTGCTAATAAAATAACCTTGCAAATCACTTGGTAAATCTTTCAGCAGTTCATCTCCGTTAACTTTTTCTTTGATAATATAAACTGAAAGATTTTGTTTTTTAGATACATAAAGTGCAATTCCAAGCTCCAAAAAAACATTAGCAGTTAATTTAGAAATATCCACAATAACCACATTTGCAGTTTCAATGCGTTTTATAATACTATCTAGCATTGTTTTGCCAGCCGATGCTCGCAGCCTTTTATAAACAACATCAAATTTTACATCTATTTTTTTATTGTTTTTATTATCAAAACGTTTTTGCAAACTATTTGTAATAAACTTGATAGCTAATTCCGAATTGGTTGTTTTTTCTTTATTGTCTATATCTGGCCACTTATAAGCCGCTGCAATAGTAAATTGACTCATTGTATTATTGTTTTATGAATTCGTGTATTAGGGAAAAATATCCCAACTAGAATTATTTCAATTTGAAGAGATATATCATTTCTTCTGGATTCAAAAAATTACTAGTTTCCATAAAAGCATCTTTATTTCTTGATAAATAAATTCCTTCGCCAGTAGTTGTATAATTGTAATAATAACTATCAAATCTCCACTTACCTTCATTTTTCTTAATTCCTTGATCATTAAATGTGTATGCATCTAACCCATCTTTAGGAGAATACAAGTTTAATTTTATTCGATTCAATTGTTTGAGGCTTAGAGCTAAATAACATTCATTTTCTATTGCAAAAAATCTCCAAACCATATCTTTTGCTGTGTTATTTGACCCATCTTCTTTTACGGCCTCGTTAGCTAATTCAATTTGAAGTATTTTTCTTTGGTTATTATTATCATCAAGCTTAGTTTGCTTCACATTGAATAAAAAAGATTCTTCGCTTCCATCTTTATATTTTATTGTAAATAATTTATTTTTTAAAATTTCTATTTTAGGAAATTGTGAATTTAAGTAACCATTGTTTTTAGAAATTACATAATCCTTAAACTCTGTACCTTTTCTTAATCCAATATTCGGTTTAACTGCCCAACATGTAAACTCATTAAAATCAAGAAGTTCTGGCAGACTTTCAACTCCGCCTTTGTCATCTTTATCATCATCTTCATAATAATTATTATTAACAATTTTTAGCGTGCCGTAAATCATTTTAGTTAAAACAAGGTTAAAAGAATTATTAGGTAAAGGAATTTGATTAAAGTAATATTTATTTAAAAAGTCATTACCAATATTTGTTGTTGAAGTTGATATAGGATTAGATGAAGCTGAAATATTTGCAATTGTATCTTTAAGTATTAAAATTGTTTTATTAAGTTTTGTAATAACAATTTCATTTTCCGATGCCAACTTAATTTTTTCGTTTTTATTTTCTGAAATTATTCTATCTATTTCGTTTTTATTAACAATAATTAATTTATTTAGTCTTGAAATTTCAACTTCATTTATACTATTTTTCTGCTCTAACAATGAAAAATTTAACGAAATTTTATTTTTAGAATCGTTTAAAATTAATATTTCGTTTTTTAAAGAATCAATTTTTGCATTAAAAGCAACAATCTGTTCTCTGAGTTCAGATTTATTCATTTTTTCAATATTCTGAGCTTTTGAAGCTGAATATGAAGTGAGATAAATCATCAACACAATTTTAATTTTATTCTTCATCCTTAAATCTATTGCTATTAATTACTTCTATATATAATTTATTACATATATATTAATTAGTCGCCTTCTTCTTGACCTTCAAAACCAATAAAATAAAATTCGGCTCCAGACTTCTGAAAATAAGCCTTGTATCCGGCAGACTCTTCTTCTTTTCCTATTTCACTTATTACATATAAATTATCAAGATTTGAAAATTTCTTAATAAAAAATTCTTTTAAAAATTCATTAATGTATCCGTTTTTGTATTTCATTTTAGAAACCTGTACTCCAAAAAAACAGTTGCTAATAAAAGCATTCCCATTCATTATTACTTTTGTTCCCATTTCTTGAAACATAGCTTTACTTATTTCTCCATCACTAAGGTAATTGCAACTATATGCATACGGAAATTCAATTTTTTTTAATAAATACTCTTTATTTTGTATTTGTTTATTGAAACTTACCCAAAAAGTATT
>CANHPI010000003.1 GCA_947462425.1 Bacteroidota bacterium | reverse complement strand
GAAATTCGAGATTTGTTTTTGTAATACTTCTACTTTATTTAAAATACTTTTCAATTCAGTTTCATTACCATACTTTCGTCTTTCGCAAATCAACAATTGCGTTTCCATTTCGTACGAAGAAGTTAACGCAGTAGTTAAAAATTCAGCAAAATGAATATTTGTTCTTTTTCCTGAGCCTTCAGATATATTTGAAGGGATAGACACAGCACATTTTTCAAGTTGATTAATTAAATTATATTTTTCTTTATTGGGCAGAGTCTCTGTGTAAGTATAAATTAAATTACACAAATCCATTGCATCAATCCAAACAGTCAACTTTTTAAAATTATGCTTAATCATTGTTAAAGTTTTTGTCTCTTTAGTCAAACAGTCTATTCAATCCCTATTGTCCCTTTTAATCCCTTCTGTCCCCTCAAACACATTCTCCTATCAACGTTCCACTCGTACAACTCGTAATTAAAACATTCACATAATCGCCCTTTTTTAAATTTCCTTTCGGAAAAACAACTACCGTGTTTTGTGTATTTCGTCCACTCATCATATCAGCCGATTTTTTAGAAACGTTTTCAACTAAAACTCGGTATACTTTTCCAACTCCTTGTTTGGTGCGTATTTCACTATGCTTGCGCTGCATATCAACAATTTCAGTCAAACGACGACTTTTAACTTCTGCAGGAACATCATCCTTAAATTTACGCTCGGCTAACGTTTTAGGACGTTCGCTATAAGAAAACATGTAAGCAAACTCATACTGAACATTTTCCATTAACGATAAGGTATCCTGATGCTGTTCTTCTGTTTCTCCACAAAAACCGGTAATAATATCGGCACTAATTCCTGCATCAGGCATAATCCTGCGGATAGCTGCAATTCTATCCAAATACCATTCGCGTGTGTATCCACGATTCATTTTTTCTAATACATCGCTATTTCCGCTTTGCACAGGTAAATGAACATATTTACAAATATTTTCATATTTCGCCATCATATGCAATACATCATCTCCCATATCTTTTGGATGAGAGGTTGAATAACGTACACGTAAATCTGGATTTATCAGTGCAACCATTTCTAATAACTCAGCAAAGGTTGTTGAGCTTGCTTTTTGTTCGTCGGTTAAAGTTTCTTTTTTTAGTCCTCCTCCACTCCACAAATACGAATTTACATTTTGTCCTAAAAGTGTTACTTCTCTATAACCTTTTTCAAAAGCTTCTTTACATTCTCTGACAATAGTTTCAGGTTCTCTGCTTCTTTCACGCCCTCTTGTAAACGGTACTACACAAAAGCTGCACATATTATCACAACCACGCATAATACTTACAAAGGCACTTACACCATTATGGTCTAATCGAACGGGTGCTATATCTGCATATGTTTCTTCTTTACTTAAAATAACATTAATGGCCTGTTGTCCACCTTCGGCAACAGCAATTAAATTAGGTAAGTCGCGGTAAGCATCAGGGCCAACAACCATATCAACTAATTTTTCTTGCTCTAAAAACTGATGTTTTAAACGTTCGGCCATACATCCCAAAACGCCTATTAATAGATTTTTATTAGTTTTTTTTATCTTTTTATAATCATATAAACGCTGACGAACTCGAGATTCAGCATTTTCGCGAATCGCACAGGTATTTACAAAAATTAAATCCGCTTCTTTATAATCAGTAGTTGTTGTGTAACCTTTATCTATTAAAATAGAAGCAACTATTTCGCTATCTGCAAAATTCATTTGACAACCGTAACTTTCTAAAAACAGTTTTTTACCACCCTTATTTTTAGTTTCAATTATTAAAGCTTCTCCTTGTTTTGATTCGTCTATAATTTTATTCTCCATATCTATCAATAAAAATGCAAAGATAAGCCTTTGTTATGACATTTTGACACCCTAGTGTTTTTTATCATATTAAAATTTACATCCATATGAAAAATATTAATATAATGATTATCAACATATTAGAATAAAAACGAGAACATCTATTACTTTAATTTATACCTGATGAAAAATAAAAATTAGGTTTATTCAAATTTATTTTTTTTCCTTTGCACAATTTTAGAGGAATAAAAATCTAAATTTTAGGTTATAGACACTTATTTATTTTTGGATTTTTGAACTTTAAATCTTTAATATTTTATACATATATACTACATACATGGCAAAGAATTTAGTGATAGTTGAGTCCCCCGCAAAAGCAAAAACAATCGAAGGATTTTTAGGAAAAGATTTTATAGTGAAGTCTAGCTTTGGACACATAAGAGATTTGGTAAAAAAAGGATTTGGTGTTGATATTGAAAATAATTTTACGCCCACCTACGAGGTTCAGCCTGATAAAGAAAGGGTAATTGCCGAATTAAAAAAATTATCAAAAGGAGCCGATATGATTTGGTTAGCCTCCGATGAGGATCGAGAAGGAGAAGCAATCAGTTGGCATTTATATGAAACTTTAGCCTTGAACAAAAATAACACAAAACGTATTGTTTTTCATGAGATTACAAAACCTGCAATACTTGCAGCTATTGAAAATCCACGTGAAATTGACATTAATCTTGTAAATGCTCAACAAGCTCGCCGTGTATTAGATAGATTAGTTGGTTTTGAATTATCACCTATTTTATGGCGTAAAGTTCGTCCGAGTTTATCTGCAGGACGAGTACAATCAGTTGCTGTTCGTTTAATTGTAGAAAGAGAAAGAGAAATACAAAAATTTGTATCGACCGATGCGTTTAAAGTATCAGCTTTATTTAAAGTTGGAACCGGAATTTTAAAAGCGGAATTAGACAAGCGTTATTCAACTGAAGCTGAAGCCCAAGCCTTTTTGGAAAAATGTAAAGTAGCCTCATATAACATTGAAAGTTTAGAAACCAAACCCGCTAAACGATCTCCGGCTGCACCTTTTACGACATCAACTTTACAACAAGAAGCGGCTCGTAAATTAGGTTTTTCGGTAGCGCAAACCATGCAAGTTGCTCAACGTTTGTACGAAGCAGGAAAAATTACCTACATGAGAACTGACTCTGTAAATTTATCGGATACAGCAATGAACCAAGCAAACAAGGCTATTAACGAAAATTATGGGGCTAAATATTTCAATCCTCGAAAATATAAAAACAAAAGTAAAGGTGCTCAAGAGGCTCATGAGGCCATTCGTCCTACTTATATTGATAGAACTGTAATTGATGGAGAACGTAACGAAATACGTTTATATGATTTAATTTGGAAACGCACCATAGCTTCGCAAATGAGCGATGCTGAATTAGAAAAAACAACAGCAAAAGTTAAAGTAAGTGGCGCATCTGAATTATTTGTTGCTCAAGGTGAAGTATTGAAATTTGATGGTTTCTTAAAAGTTTATATGGAAGGAACCGATGATGAAGAAACTGATGAAGAAAATTCGTCTATGCTACCACCAATGAAAGTTGGAGAAAATTTAGAAAGTCAAGAAATTAGTGCGACACAAAGATTTACTCATCACCCGGCTCGTTATACCGAAGCTAGTTTAGTAAAAAAATTAGAAGAATTAGGAATTGGTCGTCCATCAACTTACGCACCAACCATTAGTACTGTACAAAAACGTAATTATGTGGAGAAGACTGATAAAGAAGGTACTCCTAGAAACTATATTAACTTAAAATTAGTAAAACAAAATTTATCAAGAGAAATAAAAACAGAAAATACTGGTGCTGAAAAATCTAAATTATTTCCTACTGATATTGGAATGGTAGTAAACGATTTTTTATTGAAATATTTCCCATCTATATTAGACTTTAACTTTACAGCTAAAGTTGAAGAAGAGTTTGATGAAATTGCGGAAGGTAATTTAAACTGGCAAAAAATGTTAGGTGAATTTTACCACCCATTTCATAAAACTGTTGAAAACACAATGGAAAATAGCGAACGTGCTAGTGGAGAACGTATTTTAGGAGTTGACCCAGAAAGTGGAAAACCAATTTCGGTAAGAGTTGGACGCTTTGGACCATTAGCACAAATTGGAGAA
Organism: Bacteroidota bacterium; assembly: GCA_947462425.1. The sequence continues at coordinate 21,374 of CANHPI010000003.1, read as the reverse complement.
ACTATTGAAGGATCGGAAGAAAAACCACGTTTTGCAAGTTTACGGAGAACTCAAAGTATTGAAACCATTACATTAGAAGAAGCATTAGATTTATTTAAACTTCCTATGAATTTAGGAATATATGAAGATAAAGAAGTAATTATTGGTGTTGGACGTTTTGGACCTTATGTAAAATTTGGTGAAATATTTATTTCAATACCAAGAACAACAGATCCATTATCGATGGATATGGAACAAGCCATTGAAATTATTAAAGAAAAGGAATTAGCAGATGCACCAGTTGCTCATTACCAAGGTAAAGGTGTTACAAAAGGAAAAGGTCGTTTTGGACCATTTATTAAATACGAAGGACTATTTATAAATGTACCAAGAGCTTATAATTTTGATAATTTGTCACAAGATAATATCAATGAATTAATTGAAAAGAAGTTAGACAAAGAAGCTAACCGTTATATACAAAACTGGCCTGAAGAAAAAATATCTGTTGAAAATGCACGTTGGGGGCCACAAATTAAGTTTGGTAAATTAATGTTGAAATTAATTAAAAACGGAGGAGGAAAATTTACTCCTGATGAATTATCAACTTTAACATTAGACGAAGTAAAAGCTATGATTATTGCTCAAGTTCCTAAAGCATTTGATAAAAAAGGAACTAAAAAAGCTGCACCAAAAAAAGCTAAAGTTGTGAAATTAGCAACAGATAAAGCTCCTACAAAAAAAGCAGCGGCAAAAAAATCAATAGTAAAAAAAGCCGCAAGTAAAAAATCTACTCCTAAAAAAGTGACAGTTAAAAAATTAGCTTCAAATAAAAAGTAATTATACATCTACTACTTAATTTTTCGAAGCTAATTATTTAAACTTTGCAAACAACTTTATTAGGATGTTTGATTTAAGATAATAGATGTAATATGTATGAATCTATAAATTATTAATGTAAATTTACTTTCATTAATTAAAAAAGTAATGTATTCATATTATAAAAATACTATAACATCATTTTTAACAATCATATATTTTTCATTATTTGTAAAAAGTGTAAAAGCTCAAGCCTACATTCCAATGTTAAATTCAAATTCGGAATGGCATGTAACTAATTGTAATTCTGGATGTGCCACAGATAAATATTACACAATTGGTGACACTGTAATAAACTCTTTTCATTATAAATTTTTAGATTTATTTCATTACAATAAAAATTTTGTTGTCAGAGAAGATACGATTAATCAAAAAATTTATTTGCGACTCTTAGCTGATCCATATCCTGCTAAAGAATATTTATTATATGATTTTTCGTTGCATGTTAATGATACTATAAGTGTTCAAAATCCGGGAAGCCCTTATCCAAAATATGCCGGGAGTTTTATTGTTGATTCTATAAAATTAAAGCCATTAGTAAATAAAAATCACCGCTATTTTTATTTACATTCATTAGATACTATTTCATCAAACACCAAAACAACTATATGGGTTGAGGGTGTAGGTTCTTTATCCTTAATTAATACACCTGGTGCTTTACCTCAAATAAATGGTGTAGGACAATTGAGTTGCTTTTTTAATAATGGAATTAATGAATACACTAATTTAGATTCAATTTCTAACTGTGCAACAATTTATCCTCTAGGTATTTTAGAAAATACTGAATTTTTAGAATATAAACTCCAACAAAATTATGATACCAAAAACGTATATATTACATCGCTAAAAGATGCTATTTTAAATATTAAAATTTATAATATAGAAGGTAAAATTTTATTTGACAAAAAGAATATATTGGATAATAAAATACATATTAATTTACAATCATTTAATAGTGGTATTTTACTACTTAAAATTGAAAATATAAAACATGCTTTCAAAACATATAAATTAATTAATCCATAAATACTAAGTGAAGGTTTCGAGTATAAGCGAATTAAAAAAAGAATTACATGAACTGCCTCAAAAAAAATTGGTAGAATTATGTTTAAGTATAGCCAAATACAAAAAGGATAATAAAGAATTTTTAGATTATTTATTATTTCAAGCTCACGATAAAGCTAATTTTATATTAGAAATTAAAAATGAAATAGACCAACATTTTGAAGAAATAAAGCAACAAGTAAATTTATATTATGTAAAAAAAAGTTTACGTAAATTATTGCGACTTATTACAAAGTATTGTAAATATATTAATGATAAAGCAAGTTCAGCAGAATTACACATCTACTTTTGTTCAAAATTAAGAAAGTCGGGAATACCAATTCAAAAAAGCCAATTATTATTAAATATGTATGAGCAACAACTCAAAAAAATAGGAACATTAATTGCCTCTTTGCACGAAGATTTACAACAAGATTATTTAAATGATTTAGATGCTATTATTTGATCAGATTTTAATAAAATTTTGAAATATAAATAGATACAAGTTTAAAAAAGTTATAATCAAAAAAGTTCATGCGTTCAAAAAAGCGATAAAAATTTTACTTGAAATTGATTTGGTTACAAAATACCAAATTATGTACATTTACATGTAATTAAAAACAATGGTTAAAAAGTTGGATTAATAACTTAAATCCGCCTATGAAAAAACTATTTCTTATTCGTCATGCAAAATCTGATTGGCTAAATCCTGAGTTAAAAGATATTGAACGTCATTTAAATGAAAGAGGTTATGCAAATGCAAACTTCATGAGTCAAAAATTTACAGATAAACCTGATCTTATAATTTCTAGTCCTGCTATTAGGGCTTTAAGTACCGCTTTAACTTTTGCAAGAAACTTAAATTACAACGCCAATAATCTTATTATTAAACAACAACTTTACGAGTCATCTGTAAATGATTATTTATCTGTTATTAATTTAATTGATAATAGATATGAATCCGTAATGCTATTTGCTCACAACCCAACCATAAGTGATTTAGTAAATGTATTAACACAATCACTTCCCATGGAAATGCCTACATGTGCTATTGCTGGAATAAGTTTTGAAACTAATGAATGGCAAAAAGCTAAATCTGGTGAATTATTTTTATTTGATTATCCTAAAAAATAATAAACTAATTTTAATTTACACTACCCAACATTCAACTTACTTTTATTATAGCCATATAAAAAGTAAACAACTAATCCTATTACCAACCAAACTCCAAACATCATCCAGTTAGTCCAACCCATGCCGGTTAATAAATAACAACAAGATAGTAAGCCTAAAACCGGTATTAATGAATAGTTTTTTAAAAAAGAGAAAATAGCAATTGTAATCCAAATTAAATAAAATACAATCATCGGAATATTGTAAGAGTCATCATCGTTAATAATCATACTAACATGATTAGAAAAAATAAAGACTAAGGATAGTAAGGTAATAATCGGAACAATGTATTTAGAATTTACATAAGGCATTTTAAATTTCCCTTTTTCTTTAGCATCCATATTACGAGGTAAAATAAGTACGCCACCACACACTAATACAAAAGCAAACAAAGTTCCTATACTCGTAAAATCTAATACAAATTTTGGTGTTACAAAAAAAATAGGAATACCAACTACTAAACCTGTAATGATAGTTGAAAATCCAGGTGTTTTATATTTAGGATGAATTTCTGCAAATTTCTTTGGTAATAATCCATCTCTACTCATTGCCATCCAAATACGCGGCTGTCCCATTTGAAAAACTAATATTACACTTGTCATCGCTACCACTGCGGCAATAGAAACTATAAATAACATCCATTTAATTCCTTTTAAAGCAAATACTTCTGCTAATGGATCTGATACATTTAAAGCAGTATAAGATACCATTCCGGTTAAAACTAATGCTAAAATTATAAAAACAATGGTGCAAATAATTAACGAATAAATCATACCACGAGGTAAATCACGCTGAGGATTTTTACTTTCTTCTGCTAGGGTAGAAACTGCATCAAAACCAATGTATGCAAAAAATACTCCCGAAACACCAGCCATAACACCGCTAAATTGGTTTGGCATAAAAGGTGTCCAATTTTCAATATCAACATACGAAGCTCCAACAATAATTACCAATAAAATAATGGCTAACTTAATAATTACCATCATGTTACTAGCATTACGTGATTCTTTAGTACCAACATATACCAACCATGTTACTAAAATATTTATCAAAATAGCCGGCAAATCAACAATAAATCTTACTCCAGCAATAATAGGTGCGGTTGTCCAAGCTTCACTAAATTTACCAGCAACACCATCAATAAAGGCCTGATGTGAATCTGAATAATTATTTGTTAACCAAACAGGTATATGTAATCCAACACTTTCAATCAAGTTTACAAAATAACCACTCCATGAAAACGCCACATAAATATTACCAATAGAATATTCCATTAACAATGCCCAACCAATAATCCAAGCTGCTAGCTCACCAAAAGAAACATAAGCATAAGTATAAGCACTACCGGATGCTGGAACTCGAGTAGCAAAATCAGCATAACACATAGCTGTAAAACCGCAAGCAATAGCACAAATAATAAACAAAAACACAACCGCTGGTCCACCCGAAAAACAAGCAGAACCAATACTACTGAAACTACCAGCACCAATAATAGCTGCTATTCCAAAAAAAGTTAAATCTCTAACGGTTAATACTCTGTGTAAACCATTACTGTGACTTTCGGCATCAGTAATTGATGCAACTGATTTTTTACGAAATAAATTATTAAAAATAAAACCCATACTAATAAATTAATGATTAAAACAAATATAACTATTTAACTAAACGTTTGATAAAAGGAATCTTTTTTACAGAATCTGTATCTAAAAACAATAAAGGTATCAATAATAAAAAAGGTATAAAAGGAATGCGATATCTTACAATTGCTCCCATAACAGTAGTTGTTAATCCAATTAAAATAAAGGAAGTTATTATAAGAGTGAGACAAAATAATAGCAGGTTTTTATCAACTTTATTTTTACTTCTATAAATAAAACAAAAAATAAAAAAAAGAATAAAACATAAGTTCTCCATGGAAGCCATTAATTCTAAAATTGTATGACTATCGAAAAAGAAAGGCTTTAAAATAACATTGTAAAAAGATTGAGGAATAATTTTAGCAAATGAAGTGAAACTATATTCTAACCTTTCTATACAGATTGCAGAACCAGAGGGTGAACAGGTACTTATAAAATGAAATAAAGAGGTGTCGCTATTATTAGTTTCATAAATAGTATCTCGCAAATTATTATTACGCCAATACATGAAAGCCGAATGAGGATTTAATTTGTAAAGCCTTTGTTCTTTATCTATTAATTGATAATGAGTTGTATCTGTATTATCAAAGCGGACATATTTTTCATCGTTTAGAAAAAAAGTACCGCCCATACTTAAATTAATAAAATCATTCTGACGCACCACAATAGTTTTAATAACATCTTTTTGAAAACCAAATTTCAAAATCAAAAAAGTTCCGCCATAAACAATAGATAATGCAACTGAATAGAACAATAGATTTTTTTTAAAACTATAAACATCAATTTTAAATGCTTTTACAAAAGCAAATAATATCAAAGGGATTAAAATGAGAATTAAAATATAAGGCTTGAGTATTAAAAACAATAATGAAGTCAAAATTAAAACTATGCTATACTTAAATTTAATTTGATATTCTACAAATAATTTCAAAAATACATATACAAAAAGACCAAGTAAGAAAATGGCAATAGGTTCTTTAAGAACACCGGAAGTCCAAAATAAAAAAGATGGAGTTAAAAATATAATAATCGCCAACAACATTTCTTTTTTAGGAAAATATTTTTTAAAAACTTTATATATGGCAAATTGCCCTATAAAGGACAGAACTAACATCACAAAAGCATGTACGGCATAATTACCAAACGAAAACAACATAATAATTGCGTTGATACGAATCGGAGTTCGGTTATCGTTTAAAAAAAAGTTAGAACTCACATCTGCCCTGCCCCATTTTTCAATTTGATGAAAATAAGGTTTGTATAAAGGATCGGTATCTAAATCAGAATGTAATCCTAAAACCATTTTTATAAAATCTGTTGGATGATTTGGCAAAGCATCGTACATAATTTTAGCATCATGCAAAGTTGATACACTATCACCATTAAAGCCGGCAGGGTAATAACAAAAATAAACCCAATAATAAGCCAAACATCCAATACATTTTATAAATAAAATTCCTAAAATAAATTTAAATGAAAAAATATTATCCCTAAAAAAAGATATTTTACTAATAACAAAAACAAAAGCTAAAAAGTATATAATAGCTAATATCATAAATTACTAACTATAGCTAATTGTTTTGTTTTAGAATCAAACACAAAACGTGTAATTTTTTGAATTCCCAAATTTGAAAATGAAAATAAAAGTTCCCAAGATTTAGTTTTTTCATTATAATTCAATAATTCTGAATTTTCAGATTTAATTAAACCCAATTCATTATGCCAAATAAAATCTTCGTTTAAAGAAGGAAAGGAGGAATAAACAGAACTCTCTCTCAAAGTAGAATTATAAATTCTAAATTCAGTATTAAGAGAATCTTTAATAGCATAAATAAATTGCGAAGAATTACCTATCTTTTTAAATGCTCTAGTTGGATGATTACATAACCAAACATCTTCGTTAGTTTTCAAATTCAAAACTCGAAGTGAATGTGGTTCACTTAATTTATAATACAACAAGGTATCATTATTTAACCAAGTGTAATAGCCAACTGAATCAGTTCCTGGGTGAGCAATTTTATTAAAAGTTCCATCTAAGTTAAAAATCCAAACTCGTTGCGATGAATCTTTTTCAACTACAACTGCACTAAACCCTAAACCGTTAGTAAGTAGTGTTGGAGAATATTCGGATACCTCGGATTTGGTAATATTAATTACTGCTTTTTTACTAATATTGTATTTATAAATATCTGCTTGTTTAGTTGAATCAATGCAAACATAAAATATAGATTTCCCATCTGAACTAAATGTTGGTTGGTTGTCATACCCTAGTCTATTTGTTATATTTAAAGGATTTGAATAGACAAATTTATTATCTTTCTTTTCTATTTTAAATAACCAAACATCTGTTTCAGGTATTTGTCCGAATGAAACAGAAACTAAAAAAAGACTAAATACTAACAGTTTCATTAAATTGTTTTTTAAAAGTATATTCAATTAATTGATAAATCATAAATCCCCAAAATAAGCCCGCAATCATACCAACAAATATATCTGAGGGATAATGCACACCAAGGTAAATACGTGAATAAGCAGTTAATGCTGCCCATAAAAAAAATGTAAATCTAAACCAACGTCTCTTTTTATCAAACAATAAAAACAAAAGCATTGCTACACCAAATGAATTTGTTGCATGCCCAGAAAAGAAACCATACTGACCACCTTTGTAACCATTTACAATATGAACTTGAGCTTTAATTTCGAGATTATGCGTTGGCCGATAACGTTTAACGGCATGTTTAATTTGATTTGATGTTTGATCGGTTAAAACAACCAATAAAGCGAAAAAACCTAGTAAAATCAGTAATTTCTTTAATCCTGTACTTTTATAAACTAGATATAACCAATAAAAAAATACTGGAACAAATACCCACATTTGAGAAATATAAAACATTATATTGTCAAAAAAAGGTGAGTGAAAGGCATTAATACATAAAAATAATTGCCTGTCTAATAATTCTAATTGATCTAACATTATTTAAAAGTAGAAAAAAAGACTCAAAAACTAACGATTTCAATTAAGACAAATTGTTAAAAACTTGTTACTATCTGATTTTAATAGATTTTTAAGCACTTTTCAACAAATCTCCTACATGCAAGGCGAAAAATTATCTTTGTCGTTTACTAGAATTTATGAATAACACAAAGAAAATAAGCAGTGCATTAATTTCCGTTTTTTACAAGGACAATTTAGAGCCAGTTATAAAAAAATTAAATGAGTTAGGAGTAACAATATATAGCACGGGTGGTACCCAAACATTTATTGAAAATCTTGGAGCGCCAGTAAAATCAGTAGAAGGATTAACTTCTTTTCCTGAAATATTAGGAGGCAGAGTTAAAACATTACACCCAAAAATATTTGGAGGTATTTTAGGTCGTAGAGAATTAAATACTGATGTTGCCCAAATGGAACAACACGAAATACCCCCAATTGACCTAGTAATTGTGGATTTATACCCATTTGAAGAAACTTTAGCCAGTGGAGCATCTGAAGAAGATATTATTGAGAAAATTGATATTGGTGGAATTTCTTTAATTAGAGCAGCTGCTAAAAACTTTAATGATGTTGTTATTATTTCTTCTAGAAACGATTATTCTTCATTATTAAACTTATTAAACGAAAAAAATGGTAATTCAGACTTAAGCGACCGTAAAACATTTGCTGCTAAAGCTTTTGCCATGAGTAGTCATTATGATTCAGCTATTTTTAACTATTTTAATTCAACTGAACAATTACCAAATTTAAAATGTAGTATCAATAATGGAGTAACATTACGTTATGGAGAAAATCCTCATCAAAAAGGAGTATTTTATGGTGATATGAATGCCATGTTTGAAAAATTAAATGGTAAAGAATTATCGTATAACAATTTATTAGACGTAGATGCAGCTGTTAATTTAATGGCAGATTTCACTACTGAACCAACCTTCGCCATTTTAAAACATAACAACGCTTGCGGTATAGCAAGTCGTACCAAAATTGTAGATGCCTATTTAAGTGCTTTAGCTGGAGATCCAGTTTCTGCTTTTGGTGGCATTTTAATTAGTAATTCCGAAATTGATTTTGAAACAGCTGAAGAAATTCATAAATTATTTTGTGAAGTTGTAATTGCACCAAGTTATTCTGCTACCGCATTAACACTATTAAAATCAAAAAACAACCGTATTATTTTAGTTCAAAAACCTGTTGCATTGCCAACAAAACTAATTAGAACATTATTAAACGGAATAGTTGAACAGGATAAAGATTCAGTTACTGAAACAACAGCTAATTTAACAACTGTTACAACTGTATTTCCTACTGATTCTCAGATTAAAGATTTATTATTTGCTAATAAACTGGCAAAGCACACAAAATCAAATACAATTGTGATTGTAAAAAACAACCAATTATTAGCAAGTGGAACTGGTCAAACATCCCGTGTAGATGCTTTAAGACATGCTATTGATAAGGCACATAACTTTGAGTTTGACTTAAAAGGAGCTGTTATGGCAAGTGATGCATTTTTTCCGTTTGCCGATTGTGTTGAAATAGCTCATAACGAAGGGATTGATACAGTAATTCAGCCTGGAGGTTCTATAAAGGATAAGGACAGTATTGAATATTGTAATGCTCATGGAATGAGTATGGTATTTACAGGCACAAGACATTTTAAACATTAACTTAATTTAATAATTGAGTCAAAAAAAACTTAGACTATTTGACAAAAACTATTTAACTTTAATATGAATAAATTAAAATTTTGTGCTCCTGAAAAAAAGTTACAAAACCACTAATTAAAACTAAGAATTAAACACTAAAATATATGGGCTTATTTGATTTTTTAACACAAGATATTGCAATAGATTTAGGAACAGCAAATACCATTATCATTCATAACGAAAAAGTAGTAGTAGATCAACCAAGTATTGTGGCAGTTGATAGAACAACAGGAAGAGTTATAGCAGTTGGAAAGCAGGCGCAAATGATGCATGGTAAAACACATGAAAATATTAAAACTATTCGTCCTTTGAGAGATGGGGTTATTGCAGATTTTCAGGCAGCTGAAGAAATGATTAAAGGAATGATTAAAATGATTAATACTGGAAATCGTTTTTTTAAACCTTCCCTAAGAATGGTTATATGTATACCAAGCGGAATTACTGAGGTAGAAAAACGCGCTGTACGCGATAGTGCCGAACACGCAGGAGCAAAGGAGGTTTACATGATTCATGAACCAATGGCTGCTGCAATTGGTATGGGAATAGATGTTGAAGAGCCTATGGGAAATATGATTATTGATATTGGAGGCGGTACATCCGAAATTGCGGTTATTGCTTTAGGTGGTATTGTTTGTGATAAATCAACTCGTATTGCTGGTGATGACTTTAACGCTAATATCGAAGAATACATGCGACGTCAGCATAATATTTTAATTGGGGAACGTAGTGCCGAACAGGTAAAAATAGAAGTTGGAGCAGCAATGACCGAAATTGAAAATCCACCAGCTGATTACGCAGTTCAGGGAAGAGATTTAATGAGTGGTATTCCAAAAGAAGTATTTGTAAGTTATGTAGAGATTGCTCATTGTCTAGACAAATCAATTTCTAAAATTGAAGAAGCGATTTTAAATGCCTTAGAAATGACACCTCCTGAATTAGCAGCTGATATTTATCGCACAGGAATTTTTATGGCTGGTGGAGGCTCTTTATTGAGAGGTCTAGACAAGCGAATTTCTTTAAAAACAAAATTACCGGTTCATGTTTGCGAAGATCCATTAAGAGCTGTTGCCAGAGGTACTGGTATTGCTCTTAAGAATGTTCACAAATTTCCGTTCTTAATTAAATAGTATTTTTTCTATAATTACTTTTAAGGATAACGTTAAAAAAGCAAAAAAGAAATGTTTAATAATTTCTCTTCCAAGCCAAATTAACAAAATACTTAAAACCAACAAAACATGAAAAACCTTTTAAATTTTTTATATAGAAACAATTTCTTTTTTGTGTTTCTGTTTTTAGAATTTATTTGCATATTAATTTTAATTAAAAACAATGGTTATCAAGGATCTAGTCTTTTAAATTCATCTAATCAAATAAGTTCCCGGATTTATGAATTAGAATCTAACGCAAAAGAATATTTATTATTAAAAGATGAAAACGAACGTCTTTCAAAAATGAATACATTTTTAATGAACAGAATTAAATTAGGTTATGCAGCTATCCCATTAAAAACCTATAAAAAAAACGACACTCTTTATAGACAAGAATACGAATTTATGAATGGCAAAGCCATTAACAGCAGTGTAAATAAACGAAACAATTATTTAACATTAAATATAGGATCTCAGCAAGGTGTAACTCATGATATGGCTGTTATTACAAGTGATGGTATTATTGGAATTGTTAAGGACGTTTCTGAAAATTTTTCATCAGCCATGTCTATCTTACATAAAGATGTTCGTGTTAATTGTCAGTTAAAAAAAGACGGAACTTATGGCCCACTTATTTGGGATGGAATAGATTATCGTTTTTCAAATTTAACCGACATACCCACAAATGCAAAAATGAAAAAAGGTGATACCATTATTACAAGTTCCTTATCTGGTATTTTTCCTGAAGGCATTCTAGTTGGATTTGTTGAAAGCTATGAGCAAAGACCAAATGAATCATTCTATACTGTAAAAGTAAGATTAAGTGCAGATTTCAAAAAAGTAAATTATGTGTCTGTAATAAAATATAACTATAAAACAGAAAGAGATAGTTTGGAAATTAAATCGCAAATACAAAGTGATAAATAATATAATTAAAAATAGTATTCGCTTTATTGTATTAGTTCTTTTACAAGTTCTGATAGTTCAAAATATTCGCCTAGGCTCATACGTTATTGTATTTCCATACATTTTATTCATTTTATTATTGCCTTTTGAAACACCAAAATTAGTTGTACTGCTGTGTGCATTCCTAACAGGCTTAACTGTTGATATGTTTTATGATACAGCTGGTATGCACGCTGCTGCTTGCACTCTTATTGGATTTTTAAGATATTATATTTTGAAATTATTATCTCCCAGAGAGGGATACGATCAAGGATTAATCCCAAATGTAGATTCTATGGGTTCTGTTTGGTTTATCACCTACTCTATGATTATTATATTCATTCATCATTTATTTTTCTTTTACCTTGAGATATTTAGATTTAATGAATTTTTTAGAACATTGTTAAGAGTATTTTTAAGTACAATTGGCACATTTTGTTTTGTGTACGTTGTTCAATTTTTGTTCTACAAAACCGATAAAAACAAATAATGAACAATTCGCATCTTTCGGAAAGAAAATTTTTCATCAGTGGTTTCTTTATTTTAATTGGAATTATTTATGTCTGTCGTTTATTTTACATACAAATAATTGATGATAAATATAAATTATATGCTCGCAACAATGCCTTTAGAAACAGAACAGAATACCCATTAAGAGGTTATATCTACGACCGTAACGGAAAATTATTAGTTCAAAATGTACTTTCATATGATTTATTAGTCACACCAAAATTGGCTAAAAATTGCGACACATTAGCCCTATGTAAGATTTTAGAAATAACTAAGGAAGAATTTTTACGCAAAATGAAAAAAGCGTGCCAAGCTCCAAATTCTCCTCGTAAGGAAAGTATTTTTGAAAAACAATTATCAGCAAAAGTATATGCAGCACTACAAGAAAAAATATATAGGTTTAAAGGATTTGATGTTCAATCAAGAACTATTAGAAAATATCCAAGACCAGTAGCCGCTCATTTATTAGGTTATGTTGGAGAAGTAAGTAAAGAAAAAGCTGCTAAAGACCCTTATTATATCGAAGGAGATTATATAGGAATTAGTGGAGTTGAACGCTCTTACGAGGAAGTATTAAGAGGGAAAAAAGGAAAGCAAATTGTGATGGTTGACGTTCATAATAAAACCAAAGGACGTTATATGAATGGTTTTTATGATACTGCTGCCATTGCCGGAAAACCTCTATTTAGTAGTATTGACATAGTATTACAAGAGTACGGTGAAAATTTAATGAAAGGAAAAAAAGGAGCAATAGTTGCAATTGAACCTTCAACCGGAGAAATACTTTGTTTAATTTCTAGTCCTGGTTATGACCCAAACTTATTAGTTGGAGGTAAGGAACGCTCAAGAAATTATACCAAATTATACTATGATACGATAGGCCTTCCATTATTTAATAGAGCTCTAACCGCTATGTATCCTCCTGGATCAACCTTTAAATTAATTGATGCATTAATTGCACAGCAAGACGAATTAATAAATCGCACCACTGTTTTCCCTTGTAATGGCGGATATCCTCCTATGGGAGGTCATCCTAAATGCCATGCACATCCATCTACAGATTTACCCGGATCTATTGCCACTTCATGTAACTCATATTATAGTTATGTATTCAGAGAAATAGTGGATCAAAAAAAATATCCTAAATTTGAAGATGGGTATAACCATTGGAGAGATGCTGTTCGTTCATTTGGCCCTAATACAAAACTCGGTACAGACCTACCATTTGATAAACCGGGAAATGTACCGTCAGTAGAATATTATAATAAAGTGTTTGGTAAAAATCATTGGAGAAGTAATACAGTAGTTTCTTTAGGAATTGGTCAAGCTGAATTAACATTGGTTCCATTACAAATGGCAAATGTAGTTGCGTCCATAGCAAATAGAGGTTATTTTTATACACCACATTGTATTAAAGGAGTTGGTATTGAAAAAACAATAGATGCAAAATATAAAGAAAAACATTTTAATTATGTACAAAATCAAATTGCTTATGATAATGTTCATGACGGGATGCAAAAATGTTTTGATGCAGGAACAGCTACTGCCTCTAAAATACCTGGTATTGTAGCTTGTGGCAAAACAGGAACTGCCGAAAATCCGCATGGAAAAGATCACGCTGTATTTTCAGCATTTGCACCAAGAGATAAACCTAAAATAGCAATGGTTTGTTTTGTAGAGAATGCTGGATTTGGTGGAACCTGGAGTGCACCAATAGTTAGCTTAATGATTGAAAAATATTTAACAGGAAAAGTTACTAGACCAGACTTGGAAAAAAGAATGATGGAAGCTGATTTAATTGGTGGAAAAAAATTATTGGGTAAGTAAAACTATTGCAAAAAAATTGAGACAAAAAGAACATAGTTTATTTTATGGTATTGATACACTAACTGTATTAACTTATACGCTTCTTGTGTTTATGGGCTGGTTAAATATTTATGCAGCTGTTTATAACGAAGAGCACCAAAATATTTTTGACACTTCTCAAAAATATGGTATGCAATTAATATGGATTGGTAGCGCCTTTTTTATTGCGATATTTATTTTAATTATTGATGCCGGTTTTTACACGGTGTTTGCTTATTTCTTTTATGTGTTTCTTCTTATCGCCTGTATTGCCGTTCCTTATGTAGGAAGAGAAATCAAAGGGAGTAAATCCTGGTTTGGATTTGGTTCGTTTGGAGTACAACCAGCCGAATTTATGAAATTTGCTACAAACTTAGCCCTCGCAAAATATTTAAGTAATGTTAATATTGAAGTAGAAACATCGCGAAGAAATAAATTTTCTGATTTATTTAAAAATTATAAAAACACCATTTTTGCAGTAATTATATTAGGGTTGCCTTTACTAATTATAAAAATTTTACAAGATGAAACTGGTTTAGCAATCGTATTTATTGCTTTTATTATTACTCTTTACAGGGAAGGTTTATCCGTAAATTTTCTGATATTTGGTTTATTATCTGCCATACTATTTGTATTATCATTAGTTATTGCTTCTCAAACTTTAATAATAATACTTGCTATAATAGCAGCACTATCATTTTTGTTTATCAAGCGTTCTCGTAAAAATTTCACTATTGTTGCTATTATTTTTGCTAGTGCAAGCTCTGTTGTTTTAGGTACCAATTATGTATATAACCATTTAGAAAGTCATCAGAAAATAAGAATTGATGTACTTTTAGGAAGAGGAACAGTAGATTTAAAAAAAGAAGGTTATAATGTGAATCAAGCAAAAATAGCAATTGGTTCGGGTGGTTTATTTGGTAAAGGATATTTACAAGGGACTCAAACTAAATATGATTTTGTGCCTGAACAAGATACTGATTTTATATTTTGTACAGTTGGAGAAGAATGGGGATTTTTAGGAACTACCATTGTTATTATGTTAGAACTATTTTTGATAATCAGAGTTATTTTTATGGCAGAACGACAACGTTCTTCGTTTAGTAGAATATATGGTTATGGTGTGGCTTCCGCATTATTTTTTCACGTCGCTGTAAATATAGGAATGACAATTGGTTTAATGCCTGTGATTGGCATTCCTCTACCATTCTTTAGCTATGGAGGAACTTCTCTTTGGTCATTCACAATATTACTATTTATATTTATTAAATTAGATGCAAATAGGTTAGTTATTTTGAGATAATAAAAATTACTATTTGAAACGATAACAACTAGTTAACTTCCAAAAATCAATATAACTAAGTCAAATTTTAAAGCAAGTACTTCATTAAAAATAATAGAGGTGGCTAAAAACAAAAATATGACCTTTTTTTGGTTTAAAAATAATCAATTCTATTGCCTATATTTGCTAGCGGACACTTATATATGATAACAGATTTATTTTTTACTTTTTTATTAGTTTTATTGAATGGTTATTTTGTAGCTGCTGAATTTGCATTAGTTAAAGTTCGCAGTTCACAAATAGATTTATTAGTTCAAAAAGGCAGTAAAAGGGCCAAAATTGCACAATTATTAGTACAAAGATTAGATTCTTATTTATCGGCAACACAACTAGGTATTACACTAGCTAGTTTAGGTTTAGGTGCTTTTGGTGAGCATGTGATGAGTGAAATTGTTAAAGATTTTTTTATCAATATTAACCTTCCTGTAAATGAGCATTTAGTTACTGTTCCAATAGCTTTTACATTAATTACTTTTTTGCATATTACTATTGGAGAACAAGTTCCAAAAATGTTTGGTATTAAATTTCCCTTAGAAATGATACTTTTTATTGCATGGCCAATGCGAGCATTTTTTATGGTGTTTAGTCCATTTATTTGGTTACTAAATAAATCGTCTAATTTAATCCTTCGTGTTATTGGAATTAAAAAAGTGGGCGATGATGATGTTCATACAGAGGAAGAATTACGTTTAATATTAACAGAAAGCGAAGAGGGTGGAATGATTAAGCCTAGTGAAAATGAATTAATACAAAATGTTTTTGATTTTGATGATCGTTTAGTAAAGCAGATTATGGTTCCACAAAATAAAATAAGTGCTTTGGATGTTGAGCTTGGAAGAAACGAAATGACAAAAAAAGTTATTGATGAAGGATACTCTAGGCTACCAGTTTATTTAGGTGATATTGATAATGTGATTGGGATTGTTCACTCCAAAGATTTATTAAAAGCAGTTATTGATAATAAATTTAAAACTATCAGAGATATTATGCGTCCAGCTCACTTCATTCCGGAAAGTATGCACGTAAATAATTTATTAAAAGACTTTCAAAAACTTCACATTCAAATGGCAATTGTTACCAATGAATTTGGTGCAACTGCTGGTGTTGTTACTATGGAAGATATTATTGAAGAATTAGTTGGCGAAATACAAGATGAACATGATGAGGAGCATCCTAAAGTTGAAAAGAAAAGTGAAACAGAATATTTAGTAAATGCTCATAGCAGTATTAGTGATGTTAACGAATCTTTACCAATGACTTTACCCGAAAGCCCTAAATATGAAACCGTATCAGGTTTAATAAACTTTTTATGGGGACGTATTCCTGGTGTTAACGAAAAAAAACAATATGGAGGTTACGAAATAACTATTCTAAAGCGTAAAAAGCAAACAGTAGAGTCAGTTAAACTTAGGATCTTAGAAACTGATAAAATTCAATAATCAATAGAAACTAATTAAGAATAGCTAGAACTACTTTTCTTGCAAAAAATCAACCAACTGATATTAATATCAATTCGTTGACTTCTGAAGTATTATTCTACTTCAATTGTACTATAACCTGCGCCAGTTCTTATTAACTTTATTTTTGTTCCAATTCTATCCTTAAGTTCTCCAACATGCGAAATTATCCCAATAGATTTGTTACTTCCATTTTGCATATTTTCTAAAATGGTAATAGCTTGATCTAAGGATTCAGGATCTAACGAACCAAAACCTTCATCAATAAATAAAGATTCAATTTCAACATTTCTTGCTGCCAAATCAGATAATCCAAAGGCCAAAGCCAAACTTAACATAAAGGTCTCGCCACCGGATAAAGAAGTAACCGCACGTTTTGAATTACCCATATAAGTATCAATAATTTTTAAGTTATCAGAATCATTTTCAACATCTAATAAATACCTGTCAGAAAAGCCCATCAATCGTGCATTGCCGAATTCAATAAGTTTTTGTAAAGTTAAATCCTGAACAAAGTTTGAAAACTTTTTTCCTGTTGCATCACCAATTAGTAAGTTCATTTTTGTCCAAAGATTCAATTCGTTTTGCAGTTTATTTAAAACATCCCCATATAGTTTTTGCCTATCTAAGTTATCATTATTGATTTTAATTCTATTTTCCTGTTCCCAAACATCCTTTTTCAATACTTCAAGTGCTTCTGTAAGTTTAGTAAGTTCTAAAATTACATCACCAAGGCTAATAGTGTCATCATCTATTTTTTTAGCTTTCTCTAATTCCGCATCTATAGTTTCTTTGTTAGTTTTAAGCCTAACTTCGGTTTCTACTAAACTCAGCAATTCCTTTCTTATCTTGTTGGCTTTAACCTCGTCAAGTATTTTTGATTTTAAAATAACCAATGTATCAACCCCAAGTTTTTTTAGTTCACTTAAAAGAGTATTCTCTGCTAATTTTACTCCATCAGATATTTGTGTTAATTCTATTTTATACTTACTTAAGTTTTCTTTTAAATCATTAAATAAATTGCAACAAAAACTTATTTTTTGTTTAAAATTGCTTATTTCAAGATTTATATCTGCTCCTTTATATTTTTCAATTCTTGTCTTTTTTGCTTCCTCATATACTAATTTTATCTTTCTATATTCCTCATAAATTTTTCTAATCTCAATTAAGATACTTTTTGCTAATAATTTTTTCTCAAGGTCATCGAGTTCACTTTGGTTATTTTGTATAAGTTTAAGAGCCTCCTCCCATTCTCTAATTGGTTGAATAAGATTCCAATTCAATAGCAAACATAATTGGTTAACTGATACTTCAAGAGTACTATTTTCAAATTTTCTTGATTCTAAATCTTTTTCATTTTTTTTAATTGATTCCGATAATTCCAAAATTTTTGTCTCAACTATTAATGTTGATCTATTATTAATTTCGTAATTACTTAAAAGTTCATCATATTTTTCCTGAAGTTTATTTATCAAAACATCCTCAATAGTTTGAGCATAAGGGTGTTCAAGTGAACCACATAAAGGACAAGGCTTGTCATTTTTTAATTCATGACGATGCTCATCTAAGCTTTTACGTTTTTTCCATTCTTCCAATTCAGCTTTAGATTTTTCAAGTATTACAATAAGTTCTTTTACTTCAATTTGTTTTGTACTATACTCTTTCTTTAAATCTTCAAATTGTTTTTTATCCAATTTTATTTTTTGGTCTAATTCGGATATTCCCTTATTTATCTCATCATATAGTTTCCTATTACCCAATAACTGATTTGCAGGTATTACTGATTTCACCAAACTATCTTTTTTTAATCGAAGGTCTTCTAATTCATAAACACCTATTTGATTACTTTTTGATTCAATCTCCTCTAATTGCTCATCAATTTGATTTAATAAATTTTCATTTTCTATCAATTTAATTTCGTACTTATTTAAATCCTTTATTTTATCTTTAATTCTTCCAACTTCGTGTTTAAGTTCATTAAACTTATCTTTTTCAAACTCTTGTAATTCAATAATGTGCAAACGAAATTGCTCAAGCATTTCGTCAAAAGAATTTTCTTCAATAGCTTTATTAATTAATAAAGACGCAGCGCTAAGTTCACTTATTTTATTTTTCTCTAAATTGGGTAAGTCTTCTTTTTCTATTAAACTAATTTTTTTAATATTATCTGCTTCTTTTAATTTTTCCTGTTCAATTTGCAACAACTGTTCCTTAAACCCAACAAATTTAGTATGCTCATCTAAGCTTATTTGTTTTGCTAATGATTCTTTTTTCTCTTTATTAAACTTTTCGTAAGCAACATCATTGTCTGATTTTTTTTGAAGATTTAAAACAATACTCTCTTTTATCTTCTTTTTATCATCTAGTTTTTTTATCTCAAAATTTTCTTTTTCAATCTGAGGTTTTTTTAATTCAATATCATTTGTTATCTTTTTTAAATCATCATCGCTTAGTAAAATAATCTCCCCCATTATTAACTTCTGATTATCAACCGCATCATTTGCTTTTTTGTAGCGAAAATAAACAGCTGATCCAATTTTACGATAAATAGATGCTCCTGTAATTTCTTCTAATAGTTTATTACGATCATCTTTTTTTGCCAGTAATAGCTTAGCAAATTGTCCTTGAGCAAGTATTAATGATTGCACAAACTGTTCGTAGGTTAAACCTATTATACGTTCATTTTCTTTTACTACATCATTACCAGATTCTAAAATTGCACCCGTTTCTCCATCAATTAATTCCTGCTTTCTATTTGATAAAGAATTAGTTCTTGTTCTTCGTATAGACCAAGAAGAACGATAAATCTTTCCTTTTACTTCATACTCTACTTCAGCAAAACAATCTAAAGCATTTTTTGTAATAATAACACCTTCTTCTTCAATAACAGTTACGGTTATCTGTTTCTCTATCCGGGGTATTCGGTTATAAAGTGCTAAGGTAATCGCATCTAAAATGGTTGATTTACCTGAACCTGTAGGTCCGGTTATTGCAAAAAGTCCAGCAGTTCCCAACACACCACTAGTAAAGTCAATAATATGTTTTCCTTTTAGTGAATGAATATTTTCTATATTTAATTTACGAATCTTCATATTTAATCTTTCTCATCAGCCGTATCTAAAGACTCAAGAATATCTCTAAATGCATTTATTAACTCTGTGTTATTATCAATCGAAGAATCTTGTTCTAACCGTTTTTGAAATAACTGAGTAGGTGTAAAACTACTAATATCTTCACCAGCTTTAAGTATTTTAGATGAACCAACTATTCTGTTTTTAAAATCAATCCTACCTTTCAATATTTGAAGTCCATTTTTCTGCTCTCCACTAAGCATCTCTTCTAATTCTCTAATATGTTCAATATTTTCATGATCTTCTATTATATTCAATTCAGCTAGGTCGCACAATACAGATTCAGATGTGTAATTATCTACCAATGCTCTTACCTCGGCTACTGATCCGTTAATTGAAATCAATTTTCTAAACTGAGGTATCTTTACTGAGGTTAATTTAAATTCAGTTCCTTCAAGTTCTAAAATTACCACTTCTTTATGATCTTCTTTCTCACTAAAACTTAATTGAATTGGTGAACCACTATACCGTATATGCGATTTCCCTACAATTTGTGGTTTATGGATATGTCCTAATGCAACATAATCAGGTTCTTCTCCAAAAATAGCCGCTTCAACTCCAGCTTGATTACCTATTTGAATTTCGCGTTCACTTTCAGAAACGATTGCCCCTTGAGCAAACAAATGCGCCATAACAATATAAGGCAGACCTTTATAATTTTCATTATAAAATTTGTTTACGTTATTAAAATAATCAGCAAGCCCAACTCGTAACTGTTCTATTTTATCATTGTAAGATTCGCCCGGTAAGGCATTTCTAATATCCTTATCTCGCAAAAAAGGGACAGCAGCAACAACAACTTTTTGATTGTTAATTTCAATTTCAACAAATAATTCAGAAATAGTTTTTGGGGAGCCTCCAACAACTTTTATATCAAGAATATCCAAAAGTTCCTTAGGAGCATTTATTACATAGGGAGAATCATGATTTCCTCCTGTTATAATAATTTTGCAATTAAGCGGTATTAATTTTTTTAAAAATAAATAATATTGTTTCATGGCCAACTGCGATGGATTTGCTTGATCAAATAAATCACCGGACATTAATACAACATTGATTTGATTTTCAATAATACAATTGAAAAGCCATTCGAAAAACAAATTCATGTCTTCACCAAAATCGACTTTCATTAATTGCTTTCCTAAATGCCAATCGGCAGTATGCAATATTTTTAATGAATTTTTATTAATCATACACTATTATACGAACAATTTAATAAAAATATCAATATAATTTAATAAACTATTAAATGAAATTTGTTTTAAATTAGTTGTATTAAGACTTGATAATTAATTACTTGTTAAAAGTTTAATTTCTAAAACTAAAAACCACTCAGCAACTTAATTTCATTTCTGTACAATACTAATTTCTTATCATTTTCTAATTGCTTCAATAGTCGAGATATCACTACCCTACTCGTCCCCATTTCTTCTGCAATTTGATTATGAGATAACTGAATGGATGTTTTACCAGACACCTTCGTTTTATTTTTTAAATATTTTACTAAGCGCTCATCCAATTTATGAAAAGCAATACTTTCTAACGATTTTAAAAGTTCATTAAAACGTTGAGTAAAACTATTAAAT
>CANHPI010000002.1 GCA_947462425.1 Bacteroidota bacterium | reverse complement strand
GGCGGAACTCAAATAGTGGAAGCTGAATTACCTTTAGTGATTTCTTGCTCAAAAGGAATGGCAGAACAACGTATTCCAAATATGAAAGGGATTATGAGCGCACGTACTAAACCGTTAACCGTTATTCCTGCAAGTGGCTCTGGCAAGCTTACAAACATAAAATCTTACACATTATCAGCAGGCAGAACAACTTGTAAAATGATTGATGAAAATCATATAGATGAGTTAGTAAACTTACTACATACTGAGGCGAAAGTTATTTAAAAAGTTATTCGACATGAGTTATTAGTTGTTTGAAAACAATCCTCAACTAAAAACTAAAAACCAACAACTAAAAACTTAATAAAATGATATTAGTATATACAGAAATAAATAAAGGAAAAGTAAAAAAGGCATCTTTAGAAGCTGTAAATTATGCCTCTAAAATTGCAGAATTAACTGGCTCTAGCGTTACAGCAATTGCTATTAATGCTGATGCAAATCAATTAGAAGAAATTGGAAAAGCAGGAGCAAAAAAAATCTTATCGGTTAAAAATGATGCTCTTTCATCATTAGATAGTATGTTAGTTTCTACCGTAGTTGAACAAGCTGTAAAAGCAGAAGGTTCAAAAATAATTGTATTTTCATTTGACATTACAGGAAAGGCGGTTGCTCCACGCTTATCTGCTCGTTTAAAAGCAGGCTTAGTGGCAGGTGCTGTAGATTTTCCTATAGTAAATGGTACAAGTTTAGAAGTAAAGAAAAACGTATTTTCTGGTAAAGCAACTGCTGTTTATTCTATAAATAGCGATGTAAAAATTATTTCTTTATTACCAAATTCTTTCCCTGTAAAATTAGGAGACAACTCTTCTACAATAGTTGATTTTTCAGCAGATTTAAGCGGGGTAAATTCTAAAATTATAGTAAAAGAAAAAAAATCAACTGACGTTGCAGGAATGGTTCCATTACCTGAAGCTGAATTGGTTGTTTCTGCCGGACGTGGATTAAAAGGTCCTGAAAATTGGGGTATGGTTGAAGAATTAGCAAAAGCGTTAAATGCAACTACTGCCTGTTCTCGTCCCGTTGCAGATATGCATTGGAGACCTCATCATGAACACGTTGGACAAACAGGAGTAGCTATTCGTCCAAATTTATATATTGCCATTGGTATTTCTGGAGCAATTCAACATTTAGCTGGAGTTAACGGAAGTAAAACAATTGTTGTTATTAATACAGACAAGGAAGCTCCTTTCTTTAAGTCGGCTGATTATGGTATTGTTGGAGATGCATTTACGATTATTCCAAAACTAATTGAAGCGGTTAAAAAATTTAAAGCTAATCAAAACTAATTCAATCTTTTTTTGTATTTTAGAATTTCGTAATAATGGAAATGAAGAAAGTTAGATTAGAAATTGTTGGTTTATCATATAGTCAAACACAAAGCGGCGCTTATGCTCTTGTTTTAGGAGAAAGTACTGGTAGCCGAAGATTACCAATTATAATTGGAGGCTTTGAAGCTCAAGCTATTGCTATTGAGTTAGAAAAAATGACGCCTACTCGTCCTCTAACACATGATTTATTTAAAGCTTTTTCTGAAACATTTTCAATTGAAGTTACTGAAATTTTAATTTACAACTTAGTAGAAGGTATTTTTTACGCAAAATTAATGTGCACTGATGGCACTAAAGATGTTGAAATTGATGCCCGTACTAGTGACGCTATTGCATTAGCCGTTCGTTTTAATTGCCCGATATTTACCTATGAGTTTATTTTAAAATCAGCTGGCATTGTATTAGATGATGAATTGATTACAAAAAAAGATATTTCTTTATCGATATCAGAAGAAGATGAAATTGAAAGCTCTCCTTCTGAAGGAGTATATAAATCTAAGTCAACAGAGGAACTTAAAAACTTATTAAACGCTGCTATAGCTGATGAACAATATGAATTAGCATCAAAAATTAGAGACGAATTAAATAATAGAAAAGTATCTTAAATTTTTAATCGTCTTTAAAATTATTTTTTAGAGTATGCCAAATAAACTGCATTTAACTCTTCATACCAAGGCTCACCATATTTTCTAATTAACGGTTCTTTCAGAAATTTAAAAACAGGAACATTTAGTTGTTGCCCACATTCGCAAGCAGGTTTACAAATATCCCATGCATGATAATTAACGGCATCGTAATCTTTATACTCTTTTATTCTAATTGGATATAAATGACAAGACATTGGTTTTTTCCAATCAATTTTTCCGTCAAGATAAGCCTGTTCAATAGCGCACTTAGAAATATTTTTATCATCGAAAAATACAAAAGCACATTCTTCTCCTTCACTTACTAGTGTTGTTGTTAAATCTCCGTCACTATCCAAAACATAAGTGCCCATTTTTTCGACGGCCGCAATACCTTTTTCATTCATATAGGGCTTAACCATCGGATAAACTTTATCTAAAATCTTCAATTCTTTCTTATCTAAAGGTGCTCCGCTATCTCCCGAAACACAACATTGACCTTTACATGCGTTTAAATCGCATACAAATTTTTTATCAAAAACATCTTCAGAAATAAGGGTATGGTTAATTGCTATCATAAACCAAAAGTACAATAAATAAATTTTGATAAATAAGAATTGATTAACTAAAATAATAAGCTAATAAAATAACGTCAAATTTTCTATACTAAAAATTTAAAGAAGCTTTAATAGCAAATCAAAATTCAGCTTAAAAAATAGGAATAATTACTTAATACTTATTTTAGAGGTATAATGTTTCCAATGTAACCAGAACCTTTTTTAGCATTACCACTCATAAATGGTATTGCAATAACTGGTGGACAAACCAATGCTCCCAAACACCCAAAAACTATGGCAAGTGGCTTAATTTTTATCCTTGATGAATTAATAAACATTCTATTATCAATGATAGTAATACCTAAAGGGTTAACATATTTTCTGTCACTTTGCTTAGCGTTAATTGAATTTACTTTATACTTGTCTGTTTTAAATGATCCTGTATTATAATCAAAAACAGCGTATTCTAATTCTCCAACTCCTCTTGGCGCACGTTTCTCATTTTTTTTAGCTTTTTTTTCTGCTTTTGAAATTATCTCCGATCCACCATATAAAGCAAATAATTTACCATCCTTATTTACAACTTTAACATCATAAACATTCCAGTTATTATAGGTGTATTGTCTATTTAAGTTTGACGCCCAAAGTAATTTACCAGTATTATCAACTTTAAAGGTTGTAACATTTGATTTTGTACAATAATAACGCGTTGTGCAATTTCCTTTGCCATCACAAGTTGTTCTAGACCAATTATTCATTCGAGAGGCAAATAATACCACATGGTTATCATCAATTGATTGAATATCTTCAATAACATAATCTCCTGCTAAAGATTCCTCGTTAGATTTTTTTGCTTTTTTACTTTTTAAAACTCCTGCTTTCTTTTGATCTCGTTTATCATTTTCAAATAACTTATCTAATGTTGGCTTATCAAAATAAGTAAAATTTGTAGCAGTCATCGAACTAGTTGCATTATCAATTTCTGCGTAAAAAATGCCATGCATATCGCTTCCTTTATTATCTTTTAATAAGTCGCAAAATAAGCCGTAAATTTTTGTCTTTGTAGGTGTTACTAAATAATCAACGTCAAATAAATTTTTATTGTCAAATTTTAATGGATAAGCTTTATATTTTCCAGTTGAAGGGTTAACCACAGTCAATAAATTATATGAAGAAATCTCATTTTTCATTAATTCTTGACGTTCCTCTTTGCTTAATTTAATGCCAGTATTAACATATAATAATCCGTCGTCACCAATCTCATAGGAAGCTGATAAAAAACGATCTGTAGTAGTTGTAGAATAAGGAAGTGTAATTTGATTAGAAGCATCAAAACTTAAGTCGGCTTTCAATATTTTATATTCAAATTTAACGTTTTCGTTTTTTTCTCTTGGTAACTCTGCACCAATCACAATTTTTTCGCCAGCTTTTTTATTGCCTATTACAAACATGTTAGGATTACTTTTTTTTCCTGAGGCTTTTACTTCATATATTTTTTTAAGTTTTACTTTCTCATTTAATTTCGCATCAAACACTTGGGCATAAAGTTCAGTAGTTCCCTTAACTGTTTTTAACCAAAAAATATTTACGGTATTTTCAAAAACCACTTGATCAAAATAAGTTAACCCTTGCATTTTCTCTTTATCAGAAGCATTTTCTTTATAACCCACAATAGCTTCTTGAGCTACTTGATTCATTGTTGTTTTATCGTAAGCAACAAGTTTTATTTTTGAATTTGCTTTTGCGGGTTTGTAAGCCATTTTATTATACTTGGCATAAACATATTTTGAATTCCCACCAATAAATTCATCAAAAAAACCGTCTTTTTTATTTTGGTATTCTTGCTTTTCAGACCAATTTAAATCAATACTTTGAGAATAAGTATACACTGAAAGCATACATAACGAAATTGCAACTATTATTTTTTTCATTTGTGTTGTGTTTTTAATTTTATTTTCATTTAATTACCAACCTATTCCAAATACATAACCTAGCCCAAACATAAAAGTTGGTTTTGTTGATTTAATTGAAGAAACAGTATATTGTTGTATTTTATTATAATAATTGAAAGGATCATCTATTTCAGTTTTAATGACAGGATTATAATTAATCATTCTATAACCTGCTATGAAAAAAAATTCATGCGACGTTATTAATTTTGTATCGGTTAAAATTTGATAGCCATATTTTAAGGAAAAAATATTATAATTATAGGTCAATTTGCGACTTCCTAAAATCTCGGAGGAGCTATAAGAATAATTATTATTTGGGACAACATAGTTTAATTTATTTGCATAATTTACAAATGCTAATTCAATGTAACTATTTCCATCAAACAAATAACTTTCAAAAATAAATTTTGGCGCTATATAAAAATAGGGGGCTATTTTTTGATGAGTGCTTGCTGATAAAACATCTACTGTAGATTCTTCTCCTTGCAAATTTGTTGATTCACTTAAAAGTATATTTGAACCTAACAATGAAAATATACGGTCCTTATTAAAATTAAAGCCAATACCAGCTTGTAAAGAAAAATTCTCGTGAAAATTTCTTTCGTAATACAATGCTGCAATACTACGTGAAATTAATGTGGGTGAAAATTTAATGAAGTTTTTTGGATCACTTCTATTTGATGAACGGCCACTTGAATTATTCTTAGATTCAATTGATAAAGGTCCACTTCCTTTTGGAGTATATTGTAAATCTAGTTCATTAGAAACAGGAGGTGTAATTTGTGCAACAAATTGGTAGTGAAAAACAAACATTACGCTACACAATATGATATATTTAAAATTGATAACCATTACTGTATTTTAATTAGCGTAACATAATTAGATAAAACTTTTATTTTTTCTTCAATACTTAATCCTAATATTTGAGTATTGTTGGGCAACGTTGTGGTTTCGCCAATAGCTTCAATTAAATTCTTAATATAATTTAACTTAATGGCATATGCCACATTATCAGCTGACTTTATTCCGGCATTGATAACTCCAATTAATTCGCCTTTATCGTTAAATACTGGTCCGCCACTATTACCTGGCTGAATGGCAATGGTAGATTGAAAGGAATTTAACGAACCATTATAACCTGTTTTAGCACTTATCTTTCCATCTGTGAATTTTGCTTCTTTACCCATACCAGATAATGCTAGAGGAAAACCAATTGTAAAAACACTTGACCCAACTTCAATAGCTCCACTTTCTTTAAAAGAATACTTTAATTTTTCGAGAGACTTAAACGAATCGTCATTTATTTTTATAATTGCTAAATCGTTATCTATATCCTTTTGAACAATTACGGCAGAATACACTTTAGAAATTCCGTCTGAAGTTATCTCCACTTGTATTTTATTTGCACTATTAACCACATGCTCGTTGGTAATAATATAGCCATTTTCGGAAATAAGAATGCCAGAACCAGTAGCTTTAGTGTCAAAGTCTGATTTTGAAGTGGTTACCATACTATTTTTATAATCTACCTCTTTATAGATAAAATCATCTATAACTACAGAGCCTTTACCTGAAATAGCAAATCCGATATTTGAACCTAGCATAGACATGCGTTGGCAGGAATATTGAATTTCTCCATTTATTGAAAAAATAATTTTGTCTTCGGAAGTAATAATTTTTAATTTATTTTTTTTATTTTTTTCTAAACTGCTTGCATACATTCCATCAACTTTGTTTGAAGAAATTCCTTCATAAACAAAACCCACATTAATGCCTTGATTGGAAATTAAACAGTAATTATAATTTGCCCAATCTTTAAATCCAAATAAAAATCCAGTTTTTTGATTATTGGATAATTTCTCTAAATCAAAAGTTGCCTCAATGATAATGTCTTCGCTATTACCACTAGCACTGATATAACGCGAGGTACCTTCTTTTGTAAAAGAACTTAACTCAAAAACACCGTTACTAATTTTGGAAGCACTTTTATCACTTACATACAAATCCCAATCATTTGAATTATTATTAAAATTATCTTCAAATATCCTGTTCTTTCGTCCATCTTCTGAATATTCAGTATACTTATTGTCTTTAATAATACCTTTTACGTAATTAGTTTCCTTCCAAATTTTTCCTGATTCATAATAATGGTATGATATACCTTCCTCTATACCATCAATTCCAAATGTTTTTAACAACTTTACATTGCCGTTTTTATAATACCATTTACACTTACCGCTATATATGTTTAAATTTTCATCAGAATTACTTGCTTGCAGAATCTCGCCTTCAAAATAAAGACCACCGCCATTTACATAAGTTGATTTATAAAAATTACCTGACTCATTTTTACGACTATAATAACCTTCTTCTTGTGAGGAGACTCTGCCTTTTTTGTCAAAGTACAAAACATCTTGTGCTTGTATTGCTAATGCAAAGGAAAAAATAGAAAAAAATAATAAGAGGCGGTACATGAACAATAATAGTAATATTTTGGTAAATTTAAACAAAAAAGGATACAACGATGCATTTTAGCACTTTTTTAGGAATTATACTATTTTTGACAACACAGCTATTTTCTCAAAAACAAGTCGATATCAGTACAATTATTATAGAAAATAATTATTCGGAATTTCGAATGAGCACTGCAAAAAAAAGAACTTTTCTAAAACAGAAAAACTCCCTCTATACTAAAATAAATCCATTACATTATATTTCAGGAGGCTTACTCTATTTTTATCAAAACATCTTATCAGAGCAGATACAGGCAAATTGCCAATATCAAATAAGTTGCTCTGAAAATATGAAAAAGGAAATTGCAACAAAGGGATTGTTAATAGGTGTTTTAAGTGGATTAGATCAATTAGGGAATTGTTCGGGAAGTATTATAAATGACTATCCTTACTACAAAATAACAAATGAAGGTAAAATTAATAATGCCATAGAATAAATGAAACTAGTACTATTAAGTTTTTTTATCTGTTCTACATTACAAATTAATGCACAAATTAATTATCAGTTTGTAAAACATTTACAAACAAATAACCTGCATGCTGAATACCATTATTACTTGCAAACATTAGAACAATATAAGAATAATGCGGATTCATTAAACTACTTGTACGCCAAACTTTTTTTGCAACAACATAAAGATTCCTTATTTTTCAAGCATTACAATTTGTCTTCACAGATTTATAATAAAGACACTAATGCCTTGAGATACACTGACTATTATTTTTTATCTAATTCAAATAAAAAATTTCAAGCAGAGTGGTTTGCAGAAAATATATCATCAGACACAGTTCATCTGCAGGTTTTAAAATTCTTTAACTATATGCAGAAGGAAGAACCACTGCCAATTTTTATGAATAAGCAATTAACAAGTGATTTAAAAAAATACCGTAAACTGCGGAGTAAAAGTCCAATTCTTGCTGCTTGCTTATCCGCTTTCATACCAGGACTTGGAAAATTGTATGGTCAACAACCTAACTCAGCAGCAATCACTTTTTTTTCTCATGGAATATATGGTTACCAATCATATGAAAGCATTAAAAAATATGGGGTTAAAAATGGATTCTCTATTTTTTCTGTTTCACTATTTGGATTATTTTATATTAGTAACATTTATGGCAGCTTTAACGATTTAGTAAAATTAAAAAAACAACGAAAGCAACAATTATTAATAGATGCTGAAAAATATTATAATATTAATTATCCTGCTTCATTATACTAATTGTCTTTTTTCTCAACAAAATTTCGATTCGGAATTATTACGTTTAGAAGAAAAAATTTATAATGAGGTAAATGATACAGCAAAAGCTGCCATAATTCTTCAAAAAATTAACCTTTATTTTACACAAAATAAAAGTGACAATCGAGTTCTGAATGAAACAGAGAGATGTGACTGGACTTTAATTAAAGATAGTGTTGCTCAGTCAAACTATCTTTGGAATTTAACTTTATTAAACACAATTCACAAGCGTTATAACAGAGCTGTGAATTACTATGAAAATTACACAAAAATAAATACGAAGGATACGACCATTCATACAAAATTACTTGGTGGTTTAATTTACATGAATCTAGACAGCACAAAACTTAAAAATTATTTATCGTGCCAAAACTTTGAGATTGCAGTAGTAAATAATTTTACTTGCTATCAAGCAACACTTAATATATCTAAAAAAAACAAAAATATGTATCTTATTGCTTCTGGAGTTTTACCGGGTTCAGGAATGCTTGCATTAAATAAACCCAAGCAAGCAACTGCTTCATTATTATTAAATGCAGGTGTGGCATTTATGGTTTATGAATTAATTAAAAGCAATTTGTATTTTAATGCTGCTGCATTAGGGTTAATGTTAACTCAAAAATTTTATTTAGGTGGGATTAAACTAACCGACAAATTATATAATGATAGTATTATAAATAAAAAAGCTACTGCTGCACAAAAATGTGAAATAGATTTAAAAAAACTATTTGAAATGTATCCTTTGAATTTTAAGATAATATAAAAAAGGTCTTTCCATGTACTTGAAAAAAAATGTAATCGTACTTTGAACCTTAA
The DNA here is from genome assembly GCA_947462425.1 of Bacteroidota bacterium. The sequence goes on along the minus strand of CANHPI010000002.1, from coordinate 17,007 downwards.
ACTTTATTAGCATTTAATTATTACAAATTCCATTTTTATCCTATAAATTTAAATAGGCGATAACAGAATTTTAATATGAATTACCTTGCATTAAATAACCAGCCACTTGGATCAGTTGTTTTTTGGCCTTTCCAAATTTGTAGGTTCATACTAGTTTTACCATCTTCATCCAAAATGGTTCCAATAGCTTGTTTAATAGTTACTTTATCGCCTTGTTTTACGAATACATCTCCAATGTTACTATATACACTTAAGTATTCTCCATGTCTTATAATAATTAATTTACCACCAGTTGGTGAAATTGCAATACTGGTAACTTCTCCAGAAAATATAGAGCGTGCCTGTGAGCCTTTGTTAGCGCATATCTCCACACCATTATTGTTCATCATAAAACCTTTAATTGCCGGATGCTCATATTCTCCATATGGCTGACAAATTACGCCTTTAGTTACTGGCCAAGGTAGTTTGCCCCTACTACTCGAAAAATCAGCCCCAACAGCTTCTGCTTCTGCTGTTAATTCGGGTGCGGTAACTTTAGCTTCAGCTGTTTTGGTTTTGGATGATTTTATTTTTGTTTTATTTTTTTCTGCCTTATCAGCCTTTGCTAATTTTTCGGCTGCAATTTTAGCTGACTCTTCAACTTTACGTTTTATTTCAGCTTCTATTAATCGCTTAATAGCTATTTGTAAATTCTCCGCATCACGTTTTTTCTTTTCGAGTTCTGCTTTTAATTCTTTTTCTTGTTGTTGTAATTCACTTAAAACAATTTCTTGTTGTTGTTTTTCTCCATCGAGTTGTATTTTTTCATCTTTTTCGGAGCCTAGCAAAACATTTTTTTCATGCCTTTTTTCTTCTAAATCTTTCAGTTTACCAGTTAATACAACCTGTGTTGCTATTATTTCATTCGCTTGTTTTTTTCTAAAGGTGGCATATTGCTGAAAATATTTTATCCTCATATATGCCTGATTAAAATTACCTGCCGAAAATAAAAACATGATTTTTGTGTAAGAGTCTTGATTACGCTGTGCAAAATAAATCATTTTGGCGTATTCCCCTTTTAGTTTTTCTAAACTAGCTTTTAATAAATTTACTTCAGATATATTATTTTTGATTACAGAATTTATTTCCGTCAACTCATTATTAATTGTACTAATTAATTCTTCACGTACTTTAATTTTTGTATTAATAACTACAATCGTATTTATCTGTGATTTTTTACTTGCCTTGGTTTGGCGTAATTGAGAATTCAGTTGCTTGATATCATCATTCAACCGATTTTTTTTACTTAGTAAATCTTTTTGTGATGATTGGGTTTTTGTTTGAGAAAAAAACGGATTATATAAACTACTAAAAAAGAAAATTAAGCATATATAAATGCTAATGTTGCTCTTTTTTAATAGGTATTTGTTCATAGCTTTTTGGAATATTCAGTGTTAATTTTTGAGGTTGATTTATCTCAATGCGAACATAGTTAATTTTAAGGTCTATTTTCTTCTCTGCCTTTATCTCAATATTAACATTGTGTGGTGCAAAAACAGAATCTGAGGCAAAAAATTTATCATATTTGGCGTGAAAACTTCTATTAGTTGAAACATCTTCAAAATCATTATTGATGATTTTAAAATTTTCAGGGTTTAATCTCATAGTTTGTAAAGAACGTTTTAATGAATCCTGTCCACTGCTTATACGGCGTAACTTACGTTTACGTTCGGTACTTAACAAATAATGGCAATTATCTCGATCAATAACGGGTTTCATTTTACTGTCATCATCATCAAAATCAGCACTGTTTCCAATTAAAGCTGCTTGTATGAGATCAAAATCTAAATCGGCGTTTAATAATTGATTGATGTAGTTAAAATCGCCTTTAAAAAATTGCTTTTTTACATATACCACCATTTTAACAGAATCTTTGGTGATTAATAATTTAGCAATATCAATCAAACCAACTGCTTGTATTGAAATCCAAATAGCACTATCTCTTCTTGCTCTTACTCTGATGTCCAAATTGTGCGCCTCGCCATCAATATTAACTTCAGCGTCAGCCTTTGTATATAGCCAATTATATTTTAATTCGTTTTCTTTAATATGTTTTGAAAGCGATTTAGCTGTTTTAAAGGTTAAACGACATTTGCCGATAGTGTCCTCCGTTTGTACAGTAGTAGTTTGTTGTATGTTTTTTTTTGATTTACATGACAAGCCAAAAAACAAGATGCTTATCATGCTCAATATCGGTAAATAAATATGATATTTTTTAATCATTTAATGTTTTTTCAGCTATTTTTTTATCTAAAAATTCAGAACCTTGCCCAGCAATTTTTGCTTCTTTCCAAATATTAACGGCTTCTTCTGTTTTATTTAATTTATAAAGCACATCTCCATAATGCTCTAATAATACGGCACTTTTGTTTCCCATTTTCGAAGCTCTAGCTAACCAAATTTCTGCGTCTTTATATTTTCCCAACTGGTATAAAATCCATCCATAAGTGTCGATATAAGATCTATTATTGGGTGATAATTCGTTGCTTCTTTTCGAAAACTTTTCCGCCTTTTCTAATTTATCTTTTCTCAAGGAGAGATAGTAAGCGTAATTATTTAAAATGGATGAATTATCAGGATCTACTTTTAGGGCATCTTCAAAGGCTTTGTCGGACTTTTCAAATTCTTTAATATAATTATAAGCTTCACCTAAATTTGAATAAAATTGTAAAAGTAGTGGGTTGTTTTCTATAACAAACTCTAACCCATCATTTAAGGATGCAATTGCCTTAGTGTAATTTTTAAGAGTTATGTTTGAGATTCCATTAAAAAAATAGGGTAAAGATTGGTTTGGAAATAAGTCTATTGATTCTGTACTGTGAGCTTCTAAAGCTATATATTCTCCCAATTCTGATTCAACAATCATTAACTGATTCCAAATTGCAAAATTGTTTTTATCAAACTTAATAGCTGTTTCATATTCGTTACGAGCCTCTTTTAATTTTTTATCTTTAATTAAAAAATCAGCATAAATACTATGAGCGTCAGCAGAACTTGGATGTATTTTTAAAACAATAATACAAAGTTCATATGCTTGTTGCTTGTAGGTTTCATCAACTTCGGATATTTCATAATAAGAAGCTAAAATTTTTATTTTTGTTTCAACGTCTAAGTCTGGATTTTCAAATGCAATTTTTATTTCTTTATAAACATTTTCTTTATCATCCTCACCTTTATAATATTCTGCTAAAGCTAAATGAACAAATGGATTTTTAGGATCAACTCTCAAAATTTCTTGATAAGTATTCATTGCTTTATCTTTTTGATTTGTTTGTTGATAAAACTCGGCTAAGTAAGTATAATATCTTGCTTCAATAGGATTAGAAGCAATGAGTTTTTTAAATTCAAGTTCTATTTCAGTATTTTTTCCGAGTTGTTTAAGTAGCTTAATCTTGTTTAAAGTAAATGTTTCATTTTGCCCAAATTTTTTTTCTAAGTCATCATAGGCTTTGTATGATTTTTCATAATTGCCACTATACATATATTCTGCCGCTAAGCCTTCTAGAAATTCCGGGCGGTTAGGATAATACTTAATAAGCTTTAAATAAATTTCACCTGCTTGCTCAAACATACGCTTGTTGTGTAAGCATTCAATATATAATAATTGGTACCATTCATTTTTTGGATCAGCAGCGGCACATTCCTTTGCATATTTTAGTGCGATGTCGTAAAAACCGTTATACCTGTATATATTTCCTAATTCGTATTTTACAGCAGCAGATGAAGGATCTAATTTTAAGCATTCTTTAAACTTGTTTTCTGCAAGTTCGATATTACCTTTCATTCTTTCTTTACAACCTTCTATAAAACTATAGGCAAAAGTAATTTGATTCTGTTCAGAAATGTTGTTAGTTTTACTTTCACTTGTTTTGGTAATTTGCTTTTTTGATTTACAGGAGCTAAAAACAACTAATAAACATAGCAGTAAATTTAAATATATATATGTTTTAGATTTCAATTTTTTATTGCATAGCCATGTCGGCTAATCGAAAATAGATTTTCTTTAAAAGATAAATTTGTATTATTAAAAAGTAATAGTTGTATAATCACTCATACTTAAGTCTAAGGTCTTTCCGGTTACTTCAGCACCTTCTCCAATCATACTATTGGCAATTATGGCGTTACTTAATTTAGTATTGGATTGAATAATACTGTTTTTTACAATGGCATTACTTACTAAGCTTCCAGCGCCAATAGATACATGAGGTCCAACTACAGAGTTTTTAATTGTAACATTATCTCCAATATAACAAGGTTCGATAATGGTACTATTTTCGGTAAGACTGTTTTTACCTTTTAATTCGGTTGTTCCAATGTTGAATTCTAAAACACGTTGATTTGTATAAACGGTTGCATCTTTATTGCCACAATCTAACCATTCTGTAACTTTACCAGGCGTAAACACAATGCCTTTTTGCTTCATGTTTTCAAGCGCGTTAGTTAATTGAAATTCGCCTTTTTCAGTAATATTGTTGTTTAATAAATATTGCAATTCTTTTTTAAGATTATCTCCATCTTTAAAATAATAAATGCCGATAATGGCCAGGTCACTTATAAATGTTTCCGGCTTTTCAACAAAATCAGTAATTACACCTGCATCATTTAATTTTACTACACCAAATTGGCGAGGATCTTCAATTGCTTGTACCCAAATTACACCTTCTTGATTAGTGTCCATCACAAAGTCTGCTTTAAATAAAGTATCTGCAAAAGCAACCACCGTTTTTCCTGAAATTGATTCTTTAGCACACATAATAGCATGTGCAGTTCCTAAAGCTTTTTCCTGATAGCAAATAGTACCTTTTGCGCCTTGATCTTGCGCAATTTTAATTAAATTTTCTTCAACTTCTTTTCCAAAATCAGGACCGATAATAAAGGCAATTTCATCTACCTTTTCACCACAAACTTTAGTAATATCTTCAACTAATCGTTGAACTATAGGTTTGCCGGCAACTTGTATAAGTGGTTTGGGAACAGTTAATGTATGAGGCCTCATACGTTTACCTTTTCCAGCCATTGGGATAATAATCTTCATAAATTTGTTTTAATTCGGTAATTAACAGAAACAAATATAATATTAAATAGTTGAGATTTAATGAAATACCGGATAAGAATATCTGTTAAATAACCACAAAGAAATAATCAAAAAAAGTGGATTACTATTTAATTTATTAAAGCTTTTTTATGATGCTACAAACAGCCGGTTCTACCTCCATCAACAGGCAAATTAATTCCATTAATATAAGAAGCAGCAGGAGACGCTAAAAAGGCTACAGCATTAGCAATTTCAGATGCTTCAGCAAATCGTCCCATAGGTATTTCTGAAATCATTTCATTTGTAACTGATTCTAAAGGATGCCCTGTTTTAGTGGACTTATTTTCGATAATTGTTTTTAATCGAACAGTTGATGTTGCGCCTGGTAAAACATTATTAACAGTAATATTAAATTTACCTAATTCGCCCGCTAAAGTTTTTGCCCAATTAGCAACAGCAGCCCTTATTGTATTTGATACACCTAAATTTGCTAAAGGTTGTTTTACAGAAGTTGAAATGATATTAATAATTCGTCCGTATTTTGCATTTTTCATTCCTTCAATACAGGCTTGTACTAAAATATGATTACAAATTAAATGGTTATTAAATGCTGATAAAAACTCTTCTGTTTTTGCCAAATGAACTGGGCCTGCAGCTGGACCACCAGTATTATTTATCAAAATATGAACTATGGGTTGACGTTGTAAATAAGCGTCCACAATGTTTTTTAATTCTTCAGGCTTGCTAAAATCTACACATAAGTACGAGTGAAGTTGGCCTGCACTTGTATTTAATTCTAATTTTGTTGCTTTTAAAGCTTCTTCGTTACGTGCAATTAAAGTAATGCTAGCTCCTAAATTTGCTAACTCTAATGCTATTGCTTTACCAATTCCTTGCGTACTTCCGCAAACGATAGCTTGTTTATGTTTTAAATCTAAATTCATTTTTATTTTCTTTTAGTTTGAAAAAAATCTTTTAATATTAATGAGCATTCATTTTCTAAAACCCCTTTAATAATAGTTGTTTTGGGATGAAGAACAGTTTGATTTATTTTACTAAATCCTTTTTTTTCATCACTGGCACCATAAACAATTTTTGTAATATGACTCCAGTGTAACGCACCTGCACACATTAAACAAGGCTCTAAAGTCACGTATAGCGTACAATCATTTAAGTATTTTCCTCCAATGGCGTTAGCGGCCGAAGTTATGGCTTGCATTTCAGCATGAGCCGTCACATCAATCAACCGCTCTGTATAATTGTGAGCTCTTGCAATTACTTTATTATCAGCTACAATGACTGCACCAACTGGAACTTCATCCGCATCAAAAGCTTTGCGAGCTTCTTTCAACGCTTCGTTCATAAAATAATCATCAGAGTATAATTCCACTATGACAAAGAATTTAAGGCAATTTTTAATCGACCAATAACTTCGTCTTTCCCTAATAAAGCCAACATATCAAATAATTGTGCTCCACCAGCAACACCAGTTGTTAATACGCGTACTAACTGCATATCAATTTTGCCTAACTCAGGTTCAACTGCTGTAAATTGATTATGAATTGAGTCAATTGTCCAAGTATCTAAACCCATTAATTTTTCAGTTAATTTTGTATAAGTAGCTTTTGAATTTTCATTCCATTTTTTAGTCATTACTTTTTCATCATAGCTTGTTGGAGCAATAAAAAAGTAAGAACCTAAATCGTAAAATTCAGTAACAAAATGAGCTTTTTCTTTTACCAACCTACAAAATTCTTTTACAAAAGCTGTATCTTTTTTAATCCCTTTTGCTTCCAACAAAGGGGTTACAGATGCTGCCAATTGATCGTCTGATTGCATACGTAAATATTGTTGGTTAAACCATTTTGTTTTTTCAGGATCAAATTTGGCGCCTGATTTATTTACACGTTCAAAAGAAAATTCTTTTATTAATTCATCTTTTGTTAATATTTCTCGATTATCGCCAGGGTTCCAACCCAAAAGTGCCAACATATTTATAAAAGCATCTGCTGTAAAACCAGATTCTTTGTAGCCAATATAGCTTTCTCCTGTACGTTCATCATGCCAATTAATTGGAAACATTGGAAGGCCCGATTTATCGCGTTTTGATAATTTTCCATTGCCATCCGGTTTTAAAATTAACGGTAAATGAGCTAGTAAAGGCATATCTGCTTCTAAACCCAAAAAACGATAAATTAAAATATGAGAAGGAGCGCTTGGTAACCACTCTTCGCCGCGAACCGCATGAGTAATTTTCATTTCAATATCATCAACGATATGTGCCAAATGATAGGTTGGCATACCATCTGATTTTAACAAAACTTTATCATCTACTTGGCTTGAGTTTACTGTAACCCAGCCACGAATAATATCATGAAAACGAATTTCTTCGTTACGTGGAACTTTTAAACGCACAACAAAAGGCGTTCCGGCATCCATTAATTTTTTTACTTCATCTTCTGGCAATGTTATTGAATTACGCATGTTTTGACGAGTAATAGCATTGTATTGAGGGGCAACAACTTTTGCTGCTTCCAAACGTTTACGCATTTCATCTAACTCCTCTGAAGTATCAAAAGCAATATAAGCATGACCGGAAGCAATTAATTGATCAGAATATTTTTTATAAATACCTAATTCTTTTCTCTCGCTTTGACGGTATGGTGCGTAGGGGCCGTCACCAAAACCAACACCTTCGTTTGGTTCTATTCCGCACCATTTTAGAGCGTTAATAATGTATTCTTCAGCGCCATTTACATAACGTGTTTGATCTGTATCTTCAATACGTAATACAAAATCACCTCCGTGTTTTTTGGCAAATAAATAACTAAATAGCGCAGTACGAACACCGCCCATATGTAAGCCACCAGTTGGACTTGGTGCAAAACGCAAACGAACTCTTTTTTCCATAGAGGTCAAAGATAAATATAAAATTTAAACTGTTTTTAATAAAAAATGGGCTTTTGGAAACCAATAATATCATCCGATAAAAACTATTTATCGGATGATAACCATTTTACCAATTCCTTTTTTAAAGAATGCGTCAGCATCTGTTTGGTTTTTCTCAACCGCTTGCCCGTTATGACGAGTAATCACTCTATACAAATAAACTCCGTTTGCTAATTTATCACCAAACTCATCTTTACCATCCCAGGCATAATCAGTGATATTACGACCTATGCGTAAATTACCAAGTTCTGTTTTATTAATTTCTTTAACTACTTTGCCGGTAATAGTCATAATTTGAATGGTAAAAATATCTGGGATTTCGCTACCAGTTAATGTAAATACAAAGCGTGTAGATGTACTAAATGGATTTGGATAATTTAAAACTTCTGTTACCGTTTGTTTATTAATAATTTCAAATTGAATAGTATAATCTGTTGAACCTGAGACATTACTGCTTCTGTCAGATGCCTGAACAATTAATTTATATTTTCCATCATCAGCAAACTCTGGCTTCCATTCTATTTTACATGAATTATTGGGTAATTGAGCTGGTGTAAACTGTAATCCATTGCTAAAAAATACCCGTTTTTCGCTAGTTTGGTTTGGGTATTTAAGAAATACTTTAAAATCATTCGTATCGTTTAATGCTAAAAATTTATTTTCATCTTTTAGCGAAACTAATACATGAGGTTTAGACGAAACAATATCTCCATTTAAAATATGGGTACCATCAAAGGTTACATCTAGTAATGGATTGATATTATCTTTGCTAACATTAAAACTAACGCGTGCAACATTATTAAAATGATATTGTTCTAATTGATATTTTGAATTCAATTCAGGGTTAACGTCAATCCATAAATAATTTAGTCCGGGATAATTTAAACTATTAAATTTTATTGTATCAATAATAATTTGATTTGGAATAAATGGATTTACTTTTAATTTTTGTGGTAATGGATGAATAATTCGATTCGCATCTTCAATCCAATATGTAACAACTAAACTATCGTTAAATGGCAATTGACCAATATTTTCTATTGGCAAATGAACAATTAAATTATCACCTTCTTGTAATGCTTGCAAAGTCGAATTATTTGAAAATCCTTGTTGAGGATTAATAGCGCATTCAGGAACAGGATCATAATACACTTGCCATTTTTTTAGTTGCGCAGATGTTTTAAATACATCATCCCTCATGAATGCAATTAATTGTAGTTTTGGATATGTGGTGGCAGACACATAGTTTGATAAATCATAAATATCAGTACTATCTTTTGAGAAAGTTACTAAAGTATCTTTTGCACCATTTGTTTTAATTCCAATGAGTTTAAGAACAATGCTATCTTTACTTGGAAACTCTAAAGATTCCTGCCTCCAATGTAAACTATTCCATTTAGTTGCAGGGCCAATTATTTCTGATGCAATAAACCCATTTGACCAATTTGATTGAATAGAGTCATTCAGTAATAAAATATCTTTTGATGAGGCACCAATAACTTCATTCGCTTGGCCAGGAGACATGCCTTTTTTTCCATAAATAATAATCGGTATAGTGTCTTCAACAACATCAATATACTGGCTACCAAAACTTTTAAAGGCATTTTGTAATGCAAGTGGAAATAATTTAGATTTATGATTTTGAATAGAATAAGCTAGTATTTTTGTGTTAATAGGTTGGGCATTTATAAAGTTTAATAAATTTAAAGTCCACGAAGGAGTGGCTCCACAAAAAGTATTATCGCCAAAATCAAATGCATATAATGGCCTATCTCCATAGCAATGACAATTACCTGCGCCAGTATATCCTGAGTTTGGAGCTAAAGGTGATATACTTTGTTTTGGTTGTGCTGAGGTAGAATCAAAAATGGCAACAGTCCAGCCATTAAATGAACAACTTAATAAATGCATTTCAATATTATTTAAGGTGTACCGAATGGAAGTCCATGGAATTACTGAATAAAACCCATTACGACATGAAATTGAACTTTTGGTATTTTGGAAATCAAATTTTCGTTCAGCCCTTTTAAATTTTACAAATTGGTAAGCATCATTTTTAAATTGATGAAAATGAGATTGTCCCCAACCATTTTTATTCCCATAAACTTGAAAAGAACTTTCTCTCCAATTTGTAAAGTCCGTTGGTAAAATCGAATCTTTTGATATCCTCCAAAAATAAACAGTACTATCCCCAAAAGGTAAATTAACAGTCCATTTAATAACTCCACCAACACTATTTATTACAGTTGAATTTATTGGATTTGTAAATGTATCATTTGTATCTAGTTGAATTTTGTAATTAGTTGATGCCGAAAAAGGATCTGCTGTTGTAGCTTTTAAAGTAATTTGAGAAGTATTTGGAATTATAGCGTATTTATATGGAAATACCGGAACCACATCTCCGCCAGGTATAAATAAATCAACAAAGCCATTGGTTGAATTATTGATTTCGAATAGTTCATCAATTTCGGTATATGCATCTATATATACATTAAAATGATTTAAGCCTATATGTTTTGAATAATCTTTGGCAACAAAAAAACTTAGGGTGTCTTTATTAAAAGGTGCTTTAATTCGCCTTAAATAAACTGCAGAGTCACCATTAGGAAAGTAATGTTCCACTCTTACAATAAATGTATCATGAACTACTTTTGCATTATTTTTAATAACCACATTGATTCCAATAGAATCTAAATAGGCGCTAGTATTAAAATAAACGCTCGAATTTTTTATTTCATAATCAGGCTTTGCAAAACCATTTAATCTTATAGAAGGATCACCTTCTAAAGTCATTTCTAAACTTGTAATATCTTGAAGTTGATTATTGAATGATGATGTTTTAAAGGCAGAGTTTTTTATGGCATCACCAATTCCTTTGTAATAGGTTTCGTATGCAAGTGATTTATAAATCTCTTCAGAAAAATAATACAATGTATTTACAACACCAGCAGATGAAGATGCTATAAAACCAATACTTCCTTTTTTATCTATTAAAGTAAATTTCTCACTAGTACTTGTTGTATTTGCAATATGAATATCTCCCGAATAGCAAGAGTTTGCTAAAAATAATGGGTATTTACCTTGATTATTATATACAGAAGGATCATCTATTGCTTGATCGAAACCGGTAACTGAACCATGCCCAAAAAAAGTAATTAACGATGCTCCATAGTTTATCAATTGCTCAATTGAGTCGCTTACTGTAATTTGTATTGGGGCAGTTGTAGTTTTTGCAAAACTAAAAGTTTGTGCGCCAAACAAGGTATCCTTTATAATGTTCCCAAATGCATCTAAATAAGCACCAAATGCTTGTTGCTGGTTTAAATCAGTACCACCACTAAAATGTAAAATACGCTTATGCCAATCTAAAGGCGGAAGTGGTGATGCTAATCCATCCGGCAGAGTCCCTTCATGTTCTTTTACCTTATCTAAATAATTTATTACCTGAATATTACTAGTAGCTGAAAGCCTACCAACAGGTATAAAAGGAGTTGTTGAATTTGAGCCGTGAATTCCTGTAGTTAATAAATTGTCTGACGATGGAGTTCCCATTGTGGGAACTTTACAATTCACCCAATTAGAACTATTTAATCTGACATCCTTATTTTTAATAGATTTACCAATTAATAATAAATATTTTGGTGGAGTTGGTAAACTATCACTTAAAAATTTACAAAAGTTTTTGATAGCTAAAGGGTTTTTAATATTTCCATAAGCAAACTGATCATATAAATCATCAATATCTGCCATGATAACATTGTTGGAACCTCCAGCAGAACTCTCTCTGTATTGTTTGTATAAAGTAGATGATGTTTGTAAACTTTTATGAGTAATGATAATAAAGGCAGAATCTGTATTGGTAGTTTTGTAATCCACAAAAAAACCTGTTTGATTTACCGGCACTAATGAGTTAATCGTTTTAATATTTGCAGTAGTGGTTAAAAAACATTTTTTTTGAGAAAATGAATTAGGAATCAATGCCTTTACATTGTTTCCTGAAACAGAAGTGGAAATAAATTTATGGTTTGTTAAATCATAAAATAAAATTTGAGAATTGCCAACATTTACATTTTGAAGATCTAAATATGTTTTTAACCCAAGTGAATTGTCATCAACAAAAAATGTTTGCTCTGACGTATTTAAAAAATCTGGCTTTTGTGGATATTTTAAATACATGTAATGAACATTGGTTGAATTATTAACAGATAAAAATAAAGGATTATTTATACTACTAACCTTTACCAATGAATTATCTTGAAGTTTATCTGACGTAATTTGTTTTTCAACTAATAGTTGGCTATATCCAAAAAAAGTCGTGTCATTTAATGTGACATAATTATTTAAATTATCTAGATATTCAAGTTTTATTTCGTGATCATACCCAACACCGGTAATATATACGGCGTTTGTGCCAGAGAAACTTGATTTAATATATACGGGAAGTGAAGATGAAGGAAATACATTTAAATTGCCAAAATTTGATTGAATGACTCCTCCATTATTAAGTGATTTTCCGTAGCCTTCGCCAACTACATATCGAGGATCAGATATCACATTTAAAGTAGTATTACCTAATGAATATGAATCAAAAATTGTACTGATTTTTTCCGAATAAAAATAATTTGTAGGCGTATAACTTGAAAAATTTACATCAGTTTCTAAAAAAGCCCTTCTATTATTAATTGAGTTATTCCATGTAACAAATGCATAATTAGTGTCATTAAATAATGGAATGTATGGATTAGGTAACCTAGTTATTCCTTCGTAGGCTATGGAATCAAAGTTTGCATTATTTTTTTCGGCATAAAACTCAATGTAATCAGTCGTATTAAAAACATTATCGGCTTCACCATTTATAGTAATGTATTGCTCTTCTCCCTTAATAAATAGTTGAAAATTTTTAGGATTTATAGTTGAAAGAGGAATTCCTGATGCAATAAGTGTAGAATAATTTATTCTATAAATCCCTGTTTGCGGAATACTTATGCGGTAGTGCTTTTGAGAATAATTTATCCATTCGTTTCCATAATTTTGACCAACTAAAACAGTTGTAATAAAAAACAAGAAGCCTAAAATGAATAGACGTTTTATCATTTTATTAATTTTTTATTGATGTCAATTTTTACAGTAAATATATGTGAATATAATGATGTTGAAATGTTTCCAATATTTGTCATAGCATAATCTAAACCAAAAATTTTATATTTTATACCAACGCCAATATTTGGTTGCACTGTAGTTACACTTGCACCTTGAATATTTGTTCCTTTTTGTATATTTCCTAAACCGCTTCTTAAATAAACTAATCCTTTATAGCCAACTTCTATACCTATTGCTGGTTCCATACTCCATGATTTAGTTTTAACAACCGTATTACGTTTACCATCAAATGTATTAATGAAATTTACTTCTCCTCCAATAGATATTTTGTCTTTCCAAACATACCAGTTTCGAGTAGCGCCTAATATTAAACGAGGAACTGTAACTTCAATAGAGTTGCTTGGTATGTCGTTACCCGTAATAGCAAACGTTTGTTTTACATCATCGGATAAATTATAAGTCCAGGCATTAAATGTTCCAGTTATATCTCTTGCCATTGCGGCAAAACGCCATTTTTTGTAATCATACATAGCGCCTACATCTAAGCCAAAGCCCCAAGCGCCTGCAAAATCGCCTAACTTTCTTCTGATGATTTTTGCGTTTGCACCGATTTTTAATCCTTTAAATTTAGTGATGTTTCTTGCATATGATAATAGAACTGCCACATCAACTGCATTAAATGATTTTAGCCGAGAATAATCAACGTTTCCGTTTGCATCAATTAACTCAGTTGTATTTGGAATATTGTCTACTCCAAAGCGAATAAATGTAATGCCGGCAACACTATTACTATCAAGGCGTTTTGAACCGCCAATAAAGTCATATTTAGCAATTCCTGCAAAATATTCGGCATGCATTAAACCAACCTGTAAGCTGCTTCCTTGTAATTGTAATCCTGCTGGGTTCCAATAACCGGCTGTTACATCGTTTACGGAAGCCACATTTGCATTTGCCATAGATAAAGCACGCGCACCTACTCCAACACTTAAAAATTCGTTACTATACTTTGCTATTTGGGCAAAACTTATAGATGTGATAGAAATAAAAAATAAAACTAATAAGTTCTTCATAATCAATTTAAAATTACGTAATTTTTTTTAAGTTGCCAATATTTTGAACTAACGAATTAGGCAAGTATTTATTGCCTAAAATTAAATAATATTGGGGTTTAAGCTGGATTTTAAAATTGATTTATATTACTAAACAAAGTGATTTACGGCTAAATACTTTTTTTGAAATAGTTTCTATATAAATAGATTAAACTGTAACTTGCTAATAACATAATATATGGAAAAACATGAACTGTATGACGTTCGCTCCACTCATTAAAAATTAAAGAAACCATTAATGCATTGAGAAGAATTATTAAAAAAAATGTAGCTAAAAATCTAAATACCCATTTTTCTTTTTTATATGAAATAATTAAAGATAATAACGCAAATACGTAAAGTATATGATGACTTTTGTTTATCAAATTATGAAAATTAGAATAATAAGCTCTCGTAGTTAAGAAGAAGGAATTAAATTTTTGATAAAATAGAAAAATCAAGGTTTTTAATCCTTTGTTATGAAATATAAATTCGTAACAGTTATATAATGTGTAGTTCCCTGGAGGAAGTTCGGGAGAAAACCAACTTGGAAATCCATAATAAATAGACCCATTTGAAATGTATTTTGAAAAATCATGATAGGGTAATTGAAAGAAAAATACTATTCCGATAAATAGACTTATTAAAGCAAGCAAACCAATAATAACTGTATTTTTTTTAGTGATTAAATTGTTTTTATATACTACAAATAGTAGCGTACAAATCACCGTAAAAACACCTGATGGCCTTGAAAAAATTACAACTAATACTAAAAAACCGATTTTAAAAAATCGATATTTTAGTTGTGGGAACAGGCATACATAAACTAAAAGTAAACTTATGGCAATGAAAAAAGTTTCGGAGAATAAGTTAAATTGCCAATAATGAATTAAAGGACTAAAACTAATCATTAGTAACCAAAGCCGTCCTGTTTGATGATTAATTGTATTAGAGATAAGTTTATAGAATTTTAAATATGAAAAGACGCTAATTAAGTAGGTGCTCAGGAAAATAAGAAATATAGGAATTTTAAAAAAAATAAAGAGTGATAAATAAATAACATAAGCTATATAGAAGGTTTGATATTGTGTTGAATTTACGAAATCACCTTGAGCAAAATAACTTGCCCGAGTTAGATATTTATCCCCTTCGTTTAAGGTGTTAAATCCGAAATTACAATAAAGTACTACCAAAATTGATGCATGGCCAATTAATAAAATTGTCCAAAATGTTTTTTCGGATAATAACAACTTTTTAAAACTCATGAATTTCTAAGTTCTAAAAAAACAATTCAAAGTAGTTGTATTTCATTGAATATAAAATAAAAAAAAGCTCCTTCTAATAATTAGAGGAGCTTTTTTTGTTTCTAGTAAGTTTCTATTTTCCGTTAAATACAGTTAAAAAGCCATTGTATTTTTTGTCATTTGGCACCTCAACTATGTAGAAGAATGTTCCGTCGGCAATTCCGCCTCCATTCCATTCATTATTGTAATTTGGATTCTCATAAACTTTTTTTCCCCATCTATCAAAAATAGTAATGCTTGTATTTGGATGATATTCAATATTTTTTATTTTAAAGAATTCATTAGCCGCATCTCCATTTGGCGTAATAACATTTGGAATTTGAACCTGGCAAGGTGGTAAAACATTTATCACCTGGAAGTCTGTTTGCTGATAACCACAACTATCCATTACTGTTAATGCTAAAGTATACATTCCTTCAAATTCAGGAGTTGTAGAATTTAAAATAGACGAATTGGAAATACTATTAGTACTTGGTGTAAAATACCAATTGTAACTATACAAAGGATAACCACCAGAGGTTAGGGAATTTAATGTAAAGGTAGTATTTCCACATAAAGAAACTGAATCAATAATAGACACATTAAGCGTGTTTGGTAAAACAACAATTACCTCAGAATCTGTTCTTTGGTAACTACAACTATCAATAACTTTAACTTCTACAGTATATGTGCCTCCAGTGCTAGGAGTTGTGTAATCTAAATTTGCCAAAGTTGAAACTTGATTTCCATTAAGTGTCCATGAATAATTGTACATTGGATAACCTCCACTTGTTGCAGAATTTAAAGTAAATGATTTATCAGGACAAGAAGTAAACGAGTTAGTAATAGCCACATTTAAGTTATCAGCAAAATTTGTTACAACAACGGTATCAGATACAGATCTTGCACATATTCCACTAACTGTGAGCACTAATGTAGTTGTTGAATTTGCATTTGTTGTATAACTCGGACTGTTAGAAGCTCCAGGTGCAATTCCATTTCCTGGCAAAGTTGTCCATGAATATGAATAGGGCGTTCCTTGATTACCAGGTAATGGTATTGATGAGCCAGCTGCTGCATTAAAAGTAAAAGGTGAATTTAAACACTTAGTTACATCTTGTAACGGTGTAACAACTAAATTTGTTATAGGCGTTACATTTACGGTAATAGTTTTTGTATCGGGCAAACTACTTGGGCACGGAGCGTATCCAGTAACAACATAAGTATTAATGCCAATTGCAGGTGGAACGACAGTAATTGTAGTGGCAGTAGAAATTGGAAATAAAGTCCCGCCTTGAAAATATGACCAATTATAATTAAATGCTCCGTTTGCTGATAATGTTGTGCTTTCCCCTTCACATAAAATTGTATTTGTAATAGCAGTATTAACAATGGTTGTTAATGGAGGAAATAAAACAGCAACGGTTTTTGTTGCAACACAACCTCCAATTGGATTTATAACAGAAATAGTATAAGTAACATTTCCACCAGTTGGCGGAGCAGTAAAAGTTGG
>CANHPI010000001.1 GCA_947462425.1 Bacteroidota bacterium | reverse complement strand
TACATTAACTGCAAAAGGCATGTATTTCTTTGATTACGGAAACGCTTTTTTATTGGAGGCTGGAAGAGCAGGCGCTGATATTTATGAAACAGAAAAAGCAATTAAAGGCGGACATGTTGGCGCAACTTTCAAATATAAAAGTTATGTACAAGATATTTTAGGACCTATGTGTTTTGATTATGGCTTTGGCCCGTTTCGTTGGGTTTGTACAAGCGCTAATGAAAAAGACTTACAAAAAACCGATGAAATTGCATTAAGCGTTTTAGAAGAAATTTATAAAACTGCTCCAGAAGAAATTAAACCTCAACTACAAGACAACATTGTTTGGATTCGTGACGCCATGAAAAATAATTTAGTGGTAGGGTCACAAGCTCGTATTTTATATGCCGATAGCGAAGGTCGTGTAAAAATCGCTGAAGCAATCAATAAAGCCATTGCCAATAAAGAAATTTCGGCGCCCGTAGTATTAGGAAGAGATCATCATGATGTAAGCGGAACTGATTCTCCTTACAGAGAAACCTCAAACATTTATGATGGTTCAAAATTTACAGCTGATATGGCTGTTCAAAATTTTGTAGGTGATAGTTTCCGTGGCGCTACTTGGATTAGTTTACACAACGGCGGTGGCGTTGGTTGGGGCGAAGTAATTAATGGTGGTTTTGGCTTAGTGTTAGATGGAAGTCCTGATGCCGACAGACGATTGAAATCAATGTTGTTTTGGGATGTAAACAATGGTATAGCGCGCCGTAGCTGGGCACGCAATAAAGAAGCAAATTTTGCCATTAAGCGCGAAATGGAGCGCACACCAAATTTAAAAGTAACGATGCCAAACGTAGTTGATGAAACTATTTTAAATAACTTATTTTAAATCAAACTTTATGTTCACAATTGATACACATACACACATCATTCCAAAACATATTCCCGATTTTACGAAAAAATTTGGTTATGGAAATTTTATTCAATTAGACCATCATACACCAGGCAGAGCTTGGATGGTTCAGGGAGAAAATCGGTTTAGAGAAATACTTGAAAACTGCTGGGATGCCGAAGTTAGAATAAAAGAAATGGCAGAACATAAGGCAGACATGCAAGTTATTTGCACCATTCCTGTGATGTTCAGTTATGATGCAAAACCAAACGATTGTTTAGAGATTTCGCAATTTTTAAATGATGATATTGCACAAACCGTAAACCGTTATCCTGATAAATTTATTGGTTTAGCAACGGTTCCTATGCAAGATGCTAAATTAGCTGTTCAAGAATTAGAACGCTGCATGGAGCTTGGCTTTAAAGGTGTTCAAATTGGTAGTAATGTCAATAACATTAATTTAGGAGAGCCGCAATTTTATGAATTTTGGGCTGCTTGCGAAAAAACAAATGCTGCTATTTTAGTTCACCCTTGGCAAATGATGGGACAAGAACACATGACAAAATATTGGCTACCATGGTTAGTGGGTATGCCGGCAGAAATTAGTCGAGCAATTTGTTCAATGATTTTTGGAGGAGTATTTGAAAAATTTCCAAAACTAAAAGTATGTTTTGCTCATGGCGGCGGTTCTTTTTTACCAACTATTAGTCGCATTGAGCACGGGTGGGATTGCCGCCCTGATTTAGTAGCGATTGATAATGAATTTAATCCTAAAAAATACTTGGGTAAATTTTGGGTGGATTCGCATGTATGCGACCATAAAATGTTACAATATATTATTGATTTAGTTGGTGCTGATAAAGTAGTTCAAGGTTCTGATTACCCCTTTCCGTTAGGTGAAGCAGTCCCCGGAACATTAGTTCGTGAAGCGCCACTTTCTGACGAGACAAAAAAAACAATTATGGGAACAGCTGCAAAATCATGGTTATCCTTATAATTAACTTTTCACTTTCTAAAACTTTCAACTTTCTAGACTAATATGCACTTTACCGACCACCAACTAAAACTATTAACCTCAGCCGAGGGTAAAACCTTAAAAAAAGTAGTAATCTATTTTTGGGTGAACAGATTTAATCCTGATACTCAGGTTGACTTAATTGACAATGTGGAATTGATGTTTACAGATGATACAAACTTAGTAATTACCTGTAACGAAGAAAGTACGGGAATTGATATAATTAAAGACTTTAGTTTTGAAGAAGAAAAACTGCAACTCAAACAAGAGTTTGGAGATAAAATTAAAATGATTCCTATTGATGCTTCAACAACTAAAATGTGGACAGACGTTATTGGAGAAACCATTGAATCTTTTGAATTAAGCAGAGAAGATGAACAGTTTTTAAACGACGCGCTTATTATCAGTTTTGGTTTAGAAAAACGCTCAATTGGCATAAGTCAAAATGATGGATTAATAATTGACTATTGGGAAGAAATTTAATCTCAAAAAACCTTTGCGATAATTGATAAATTTTATTTTAATCATTCATCGACAAAAATTATCTACTAAATGAGCTAATTTGATTATCCGTCAAATAAAATAAACTCTAAAATAGTTCGCTAAAATATAAAATGGCAAATTCTTATTTAGAATTATTATAAATTACAAGATATGTTAATAAAAATAAAAAAATACGATTTAGATATATAACATTCTGTTATTTTTGCACGGTAGTTTTTGTCATCAAAGTGTCATTAAACTGCCATAACATACAAAATTAGATATAATTCTATGCATAATAATATGTTTCATTTCTCTTTAAAATCTTTATTTGGCGCGGTTTTCCTATTTTTTGCTTTCTCCTTTGGTTTGAAAGCACAAGATGGTGCCAAATTATTTAAGCAAAACTGTGCTGTTTGTCACGCTCTTACAGACCAAAAACTAACAGGTCCCGGATTAGCAGGGGTTTTTGATCGTGCTCCAAAAGGTGATTGGTTAAATAGATGGGTTCTTAATAACGAAAAGTTAATTAAGTCTGGTGACGCATATGCCAATAAAATTTATAATGATTATGGCAAAGCTGCAATGACAGTTTTTGAAGGGCAATTAACTGACAAAGATGTTGAAGCGATTTTAGCTTATGTTAAAGCTCCACCGGCTGCTGCTGCGCCAACAACTCCGGCTGCAGGTTCTGAAGTTACTGCTACTGAAGATGTAAAAGATGGGATTGATCCATTATATTTATTGTTAGGTGCAATCGTAATTATAGCAATTTTAATAGGTGCGCTTCGTAGCGTTCGTCACTCGTTACAAAATTCATACAATCGCAAAGAAGGTAAAGCAGAATCTGAAGAAGTTAGTTTCGGTCAAGAAGTAAAACAATGGTTGGGCGGGCATAGACGTTTAGTTGGCGTATTTATTATCATCATAGGTTTTGCTGGAATGAAATCTTGTTGGAATGCTTGTTATAATTTAGGTGTATACTACGATTATAAAACTCAAAAAGGTTACTTACCTGAACAACCTATTAAATTCTCTCACAAATTACATGCTGGTGATAATGAAATTGCTTGTCAGTATTGTCATAATTCTGTAGAGAAATCTCGTCATGCAGGAATACCAACCGTAAATGTTTGTATGAATTGTCACAAAGGAATTCAAAATGGACCTCAATACGGAGAAAAAGAAATAGCGA
Organism: Bacteroidota bacterium; assembly: GCA_947462425.1. The sequence goes on along the minus strand of CANHPI010000001.1, from coordinate 22,542 downwards.
AAATTTATGAAGCATCTGGCTTTAATCCAAAAACAGGAGTTTATGATGGTCCACAAAATCCAATTAAATGGATAAAAGTTCACACCTTGCCAGATCACGTTTATTTCAATCACTCACAACATGTTGTAGTAGGAAAACAAGAGTGTGCAACTTGTCATGGTGATGTAAAGAAAATGACAACTGTAGAGCAAAAATCTCCTTTAACTATGAAGTGGTGTATTGAATGTCACCGCAAAACGGAAGTTGCTATGGAAGGAAATGCATACTATGATAAAATGCACAAAGCTTTAAAAGAAAAATATAAAGGACAGTACGATGTTAAGTTTACGGTTGATAAAATCGGCGGACTTGAATGTGCTAAGTGTCACTATTAATTGTTAGAAACCGGTAATTACAAGAAATATCACAAATGACTATGTCGAAAAAATACTGGAAAGGTTTACCTGAATTAAACAACAGCGAAGACTTTTTACAAACCAAAAACAATGAGTTTGCAGAAACATTGCCAATGGAAGAATTCCTTACTGGTGATGATGCTAATTCTAAAGGTACAAGCCGTAGAGATTTCTTAAAAGTAATGGGCTTCTCTACAGCAGCCGTTGCTTTAGCAGCTTGCGAAACACCTGTAAACAAATCTATTCCTTATATAGTAAAACCAGAAGAGGTAACTCCAGGTGTTGCTAATTTTTATGCTTCCACATTTTATGATGGGCATGACTATGCATCTGTACTAGTTAAAACTCGTGAAGGCCGTCCTATTAAAATTGAAGGGAATGAGATGTCTGCAATTAGCCGCGGTGCTACTAGTGCTCGTGTTCAATCTTCAGTTTTAAGTTTATATGATGGTGCTCGTTTAAACGGTCCTTTAGCAAAAGGAAATCCTACTACATGGAAAAATGTAGATGATGCTGTTTCAAAATCATTATCAACTGGAACAAACGTTATTTTAAGCTCTAGTATTATCAGCCCTTCTACAAAGGCTGTTATTGCTGAATTTATTGCAAAGCACCCAAATACAAAACACGTTTCTTATGATGCTGTTTCTTATGCAGCTTTAATCAAGGCTAATAAAAATGTATTCGGTAAGTCTGTTGTTTCTTCATATGATTTTTCAAAAGCAACAACTATAGTTGGTGTAGCTTGTGATTTTTTAGGAACATGGTTAAGCCCTATCGAATTTGCTAATCAATACAGCAAAACTCGTAAAGTTTCTCGTGAGAACTTAGAAATGAGTAAACATTATCATTTTGAAGCAAATTTATCTTTAACTGGAGCTAATGCTGATGAGCGTTATATGGTTAAAGTTTCTGAATTTGGTAAAGTAATAGCTTCTTTATATAATGAAGTAGCTGGTGCAACCGGTAATTCAAAAGTAACTGATTCTAAAGTATCTAATCCAGCAGCAGCAAAAGCAATCGTTAAAGCAGCTAAAGAATTAGTTGAAAATAAAGGGAAATCAATTGTAGTTTGCGGTTTTAATGATGAAGGTTGCCAAACATTGGTAAACGGTATCAATAAAATGTTAGATAACTATGGTAAAACTGTAGATGTAGAAATGCACTACAATTTAAAACAAGGTAATGATAAAGAATTTATTGATTTAGTAGCTGATTTAAATGCTGGTAAAGTTGGGGTATTAATGACTTATAACTGTAATCCTGTTTATACTGCTCCTGCTTCTTTAAAATTTGAATCGGCCTACAAAAAAGCAGCAGTTAAAGTTTCTTTCTCTCAATCATTAGATGAAACCTCTAAATTAGCTGATTTTGTTTGTCCTGATAATAACTTCTTGGAGTCTTGGGGTGACGCAAATCCAAAAAAAGGGCACTACTCATTACAACAACCAACAATTAATCAAATATTTGCAGCTCCTCGATACGAAGGAACTCGTCAAGTACAAGATACATTATTAAAATGGTCAGGAATTAAATCTGATTATTTAACTTATTTACAAGGCTATTGGAACAATCATATTTTCCCTCAACAGGGTAAATACTTAGATTTTTCTTCTTTCTGGGCGCATACTTTACACGATGGTGTATTAAAAGTATCTGTTAATAAAGAGCCTCTAATTGCTCCAATGGCAATTGATTCTGCAGGTAAACCTTTAATGACAGGTGTTGCGGCTATTATCAGTGAAGTTCTAACTGATACAGCTCACGTAGCTGCTCCTGCACATCATGCAACTGCTGCTCCAATTGAAACCCCTGCATCATTGCCAACTCCCGATTATAACAAAGCGGCTGCATCTGCAACTTCTGCACAAGGTGGTGCTTTTGAATTAGTAGTTTATGAAAAAGTTGGTTTAGGAAACGGGAATCAAAGTAATAACCCATGGTTAATGGAATTACCAGATCCTATTTCTAAAGTTACTTGGGATAATTATATTACCATGAATCCAGCAGATGTTGCTGCATTGGGTTTAAATGAAATGAAGCGTCAGGATAAAATATCTTCAATCGCCGAATTAACAGTAAATGGTACAACCATAAAAGTTCCTGTTTATCCTCAACCAGGCCAAACACTTGGCACTATAGGCTTAGCAGTTGGATATGGCCGTACGGCTGAATCGATGAAAGTAGCGTTTAACAATGAAACTAAAACCTCTGTTGGTGTAAATGCATACCCTTTTGTAACTGTTGCAAATGACATGTTAACAAGTGCAAGTCTATCTGCAACAATTAAAGCTACATCTGAAACATACGAATTAGCGGCTACGCAAATTCACCACACGATAATGGCTCGTGAAGAATATATTTTAAGAGAAGTTTCTTTAAACGAGTACAAATCAAAAGAAAAGGAAGTTTGGAATCCAGCTGCTATGTTACCAATGCATGGTGGTGGTAAAAAACCAGTAGAAGAAATTGATTTATGGGATGCACATCCTCGTTTAAATCACAAATGGGGTTTAACAATTGATATGACATCTTGTATTGGATGTGCTGCTTGTGTTGTAGCGTGTACAGTTGAAAACAATGTTCACGTTGTAGGTAAAGCTGAAGTTGCAAATACACGCGAAATGCATTGGTTACGTATTGATCGTTATTATACATCAGACATGACTAAGGATAAAGCTGCTGAAGAACATGTTGGCGCTATGCAAATGTATTTGGATATGGAAAACCCTTCTTTAAATCCGAAGGTAACTTTTCAACCAATGATGTGCCAACACTGTAATCACGCTCCATGCGAAACAGTTTGTCCAGTTTTAGCTACTAGCCATAGTACAGAAGGATTAAACATGATGACTTATAACCGTTGTATCGGTACTCGTTACTGTGCTAACAACTGTCCGTTTAAAGTTCGTCGTTTCAACTGGTTCAACTATATTGAAAACGAAATGTTCACTGACATTAATCCAGCTCAACAAGACTTAGGGCGTATGGTATTAAACCCAGACGTAGTAGTTCGTTCTCGTGGTGTAATGGAAAAATGTTCAATGTGTCAGCAACGTTTACAAGCTGGTAAATTAGTAGCTAAAGCAGCTAAAATGCCAATTGTTGATGGTTCAATTAAAACAGCTTGTCAACAAGCTTGTCCTACAAACGCCATTATGTTTGGAGATGCAAATGATGAGAAAGCTGAAATTACAACTTGGAGAAATGATGATAAAAACTACGTTCTATTAGAAGAAGTAGGTGTTAAGCCAACAGTATCTTATTTATTAAAAGTAAGAAATCAAGAGGAAGCAATCCATCATGGAGCACATGGAGCAGCCAAACCAGCTCATGTAGAAGAAGGACATAAAGAAGAACATCATTCATAATAAGATAAGTAACAAATTAATTTATAAATTCTGAACTAAAATAATATGCACGCAGAATCACAGATAAGAATTCCTTTGATATTAGGTGATAAAACTTACCGAAACATCACAGATGATATTATTGCGCCCATAGAAGGTAAAGCAAACAGATTATGGTATATTTTATTTACCATTTCTGTACTAGGTTTTATGTGGGGTATTGGTTGTTTATCTTACACAATAGGTGTTGGTATTGGAGCTTGGGGTTCTAATAACGGCGTTGATTGGGCGTGGGATATCACAAACTTTGTATGGTGGATTGGTATAGGTCATGCTGGTACATTAATTTCTGCTGTATTGTTATTATTCCGTCAAAAATGGCGTATGGCAATTAACCGTTCTGCTGAGGCGATGACAATTTTCGCTGTATTATGCGCAGCTATCTTTGTAACATTGCACACAGGCCGTCCTTGGTTAGATTATATGTTATTCCCTTTACCAAATCAATTTGGCTCACTGTGGCCTAACTTTAACTCTCCATTATTATGGGACGTATTTGCGGTATCAACATATGCTACTGTATCAATTGTTTTTTGGTACATTGGTTTAATTCCTGATTTCGCTATGATTCGTGACCGTGTTGTAAAACCAAAAATGAAAAAAGCATATGCTTTATTATCATTTGGATGGGGCGGAAATGTTCGTCACTGGTCTCGTTTTGAAGAAGTATCTTTGGTATTAGCAGGTTTATCAACTCCTTTAGTATTCTCAGTTCACTCTATTGTATCATTTGACTTTGCTACCTCGGTAGTTCCAGGTTGGCATACAACTATCTTCCCTCCATATTTTGTATCAGGTGCGGTGTTCTCAGGATTTGCGATGGTATTAACGTTAATGTTAATAGTACGTAAAGTATATAAATTAGAATCGTACATAACTATTCAACACGTTGAATATATGAACATCGTAATTATAGTTACTGGTTCTATTGTTGGTGTAGCATATTTAACAGAATTATTTATGGCTTGGTATTCTGGTGTAGAATGGGAACAATATGCATTCTTAAACAGAGCAACTGGCCCTATGGCTTGGGCATACTGGATTATGATGACATGTAACGTTATCTCTCCACAGTTATTTTGGTTCAAAAAATTACGTAGAAGCTTAGCATTTACTTTCGTATTATCAATCGTTGTTAATATAGGTATGTGGTTTGAGCGTTTTGTTATTATCGTTCCAACATTATGTCGTACTTATTTACCATCAACTTGGAATACATACTCTCCAACATTTATTGATGTGGGTATATTTGTAGGTACCATTGGAATGTTCTTTACATTGTTTTTATTATACTCTCGTACATTCCCTGTTATTGCACAAGCGGAGTTAAAATCAATCTTAAAATCATCTGGTGAAGCACATAAGAAAGCTGCAGCAGAAAATTCACACCATTAATAACAACGATTTAGAATTAAGATATTAGAAAAATAATATGGCAACTAAACAAATTATACACGGAATCTTTGGAGATGAAGTACCATTATTAGAAGCATGTACAAAATTACGCGCTGCAGGTATTCGCATTAAAGATGTATTTACTCCGTTTCCTGTTCATGGAATTGACCCAATTGTTGGTGTACCTCGTACACGTATTGCAATTTGTGCATTTATTTATGGTATAACTGGATTATCATTAGCAACATTAATGATGTGGTATATGATGATAAGTGACTGGCCTAATGATATTGGTGGTAAACCAAACTGGAATTATTATTCAAATATTCCTGCATTTATTCCCATTACATTTGAAGCTACTGTATTTTGTGCAGCTCATGGTATGTCATTAACATATTTATTACGTTGCTGGTTAGTACCAGGAGCTAAAGCTAAAAATCCTGACCCTCGCACAACTGATGATAAATTCATGATTTATTTAGAATTAAATGATGAGCAGTCAAAAAAAGCGGATGAAATTTTACGTTCTACAGGAGCAGAAGAAGTAAACTACAAAGGAACTATTACAATTGAACCAAAATACTAATTAGATAAAAACTTTATATATGAACCTATCATACAAAAACCTTAAACTAATTACTTGCGGAACTTTCGCAGTAATGTTAGTTGCGGGTTTTACATCATGTGGTAAAAAAGATGCAAATAGTCCTGGTTTTGAATTCATGCCAGACATGTACCGCTCACCATCTTTAGAATATTATGGAACTCACATTATTAATGGAGATACTATCAATAATTCTAAATTACCAGTTGCAGGAACAATTTCAAGAGGATATATTCCTTATGTTTACCCAAACACACCAGAAGGATATGAGCAAGCAGGTTTATATTTAAAAAACCCTAATGTATACTCAGAGGCATTAGAAAAACAAGGAGAAGAATTATATGGTAAATTTTGTGTTCACTGTCATGGTGCTACAGGTGCTGGTGATGGCAAAGTTGGCGCTAAATTACCTGGTCCACCACCGGCATATAATGGCCCACTAAAAAACTTACCTGAAGGAAAAATATTCCATTCTATAACCTATGGTAAAGGAACAATGGGTTCACATGCAAGTCAGTTAACTCAAGAAGAACGTTGGAAATTAGTGTATTTTGTGCAAAAATTACAAGGTCCAAAAGTGGTTGTTTCTGATAGTACTAAAACTATTATGGCTTCAGATTCAACAAAAAAATAATAATTAAACGAATTTTTAAATACGACAGAATTTTTAATATGAACACTGATAAATTAAATTTCGTAGTTCCCGCTAAAGCAAAAATGACATCATATATACTGATGGCTGTTGGTTTAGTATCTATCATTTGTATGTTTATGTTTGATAAGCAACCAGATGACCATCATTACCATGCAACTCGTGCATGGGCAAATATTTTTGCAGGTTCATTTTTCTTTATGGCTATAGCTTTAGCAGCCGCATTCTTTTTAGGGTTGCAATATGCTGCTGAATCTGGCTGGTCAACAACTATAAAAAGAATTATTGAGGCAGTAACATGGTATTTACCTATTGGGTTATCATTTATGTTACTAATTTTTATTTTAGGTCAGTTACATTTCCATACTATTTATCCTTGGATGGCTGATGGTATTGCAACTGAAGGTTCAGAAAATTACGATAAAGTAATTGCTGGTAAAATTGGTTATTTTGGTGCATTTTGGTGGATTAGAACCATTTTGTATATGGTTGCTTGGGTTTTATTTACTTGGAAATTACGTAAAAATTCAATGGATGCTGATGCTTTAGGTCACGAAGAAAGTAAAGGGTTTCACTGGAAAAATGTAAAATTAAGCGCTTGGTTTATGGTAGTGTTTGCCGTAACTTCTTCAACTTCAGCTTGGGATTGGGTAATGAGTATTGATACTCACTGGTTTTCTACTATGATGGGTTGGTACTTGTTTTCAGGAATGTGGGTTAGTGCATTAATTACAATCACAATTTTAGTAGTTTGGTTGAAAAAAATAGGTTACCTAGAATTTGTAACAGAAAGTACAGTTCATGATATTGGTAAATGGATGTTTGCTATTTCATTTTTATGGACATACTTATACTTCTCTCAATTCATGTTGATTTGGTATGCAGATATTCCTGAAGAAATTATTTATTTCCAAACTCGTTGGGAGTCTTATAAAACTTTAATGTGGACTGTTTTATTGGTTAACTTCGCTTTTCCAATGATTATGTTAATGAGTCGTGACTCAAAAAGAAATTATTTTTTCTTGATATTTGTAGGTGTTATTATTTTTATCGGACACTATTTGGATATTATAATGGTAGTAATGCCAGGAACAGTTGGCCACCATTGGACTGGTTTAGGTTGGATGGAATTAGGAAACTTCATGTTCTTCTTAGGCTTATTTATTTATGTGGTATTAAACAATCTTTCTAAACGCCCTTTAATGGTAAAAAATCATCCATTCTTGGAGGAAAGTGCTCACCATGCTTATTAATAGAAAATTAAAACAAAAATAAAATTATAAAATTTTTGATATGATTCGTGTATTAAACTACACAAAATCATAAGACAACTAAAAAAATAAATATCAAGATATGAAATTGTTAATCTTAATCGGACTTGTACTTTTAATCATCGCTGTCCACCAATTAATGCGTGTTATTGAACTTTCACGTGAGTTTAAGAAAACTAAAGAATGGGAAATCACTGATAGTGATAATGCTTTTAACGGTAAAGCTATGTTAATTGCTGGTTTTGGATTAATTGTTTTTTTATTCTGGCAAGGTAGTCGTTGGAATGACAACGCTTTACCAGGAGCATCTTCTGTTCATGGTTTAAAAGTGGATGCGCTTTGGGATATTAATATATACCTAATTACTTTTGTATTCGTTGTTACCAATGCATTTCTGTTTTATTACGCATACAAATACGCTGGGAAAAAAGGAGTAAAGGCAACGTTTTTAGCTCATGATAATCGTTTAGAAATGGCTTGGACAATTGCCCCTGCAATAGTTTTAGCTGGAATAATTATTTTTGGATTAAAATATTGGAACGAAATAACTGACGAATCAAAAGACGCTAACCATGTGACAGTTGAATTATATTCTAAACAATTTGATTGGACTGCACGTTATGCAGGTAAAGATAATAAATTAGGGTTAACCGATTACCGACAAATTGATGGTGGAAACTCGGTAGGAATGGACACTTTAGATGCTGCGGGTTTTGATGACATCGTAGTTAAAAATGAATTTCACATTCCTGTAAATAAAGAAATTGTATTTAAAATGCGTTCTCGTGATGTCATTCACTCGGCTTATATGCCACACTTTCGTGCACAAATGAATTGTGTACCAGGAATGATTACAGAATTTAAATTTACACCCAACAAAACTACTGCTGAAATGCGTAAAGACCCATACGTAATTCAATTGATGGCCGGAATAAATGAAGCTAGAGCTAAAAAAGGCGAAGAACCGGTAGAATTTGATTACACTTTATTATGTAATAAAATTTGTGGAGTTTCTCACTTTAATATGCAAATGAATATTGTTGTAGAAAGTGAAAAAGATTATAACACTTGGTTAGCGAAACAAAAAACAGTAAAAACTATCGCAGCAAAATAATAGTAAAAAGATTGTAGCACTTAAATAAGAATATAATATGTCAAACTCACATTTATCAGATTTAAAAGACCACGCAGTGGACCAAAATCATGCCCATGCTCACGATCACGATGAACATGAAGAAAGTTTTGTAAGTAAATACATATTTAGTATGGATCATAAAATGATCTCTCGTCAGTTTTTATTAACGGCTGTGGTTATGGCTGTTGTAGCAATGACGATGTCAATAATTTTCCGTTTACAATTGGCTTGGCCTGGAGAAAAATTTGCTTTTATAAATGCAATACTTGGAGACAAATGGGGTAAAGACGGTATTCTTGACCCAAATATGTATTTAGCATTAGTTACTATACACGGAACTATTATGGTATTCTTTGTATTAACTGGCGGTTTAAGTGGAACTTTTGCCAACTTATTAATTCCGTTTCAAGTTGGTGCGCGTGATATGGCTTCAGGCTTCTTAAACATGTTGTCTTATTGGTTCTTCTTTTTATCAAGTGTAATTATGTTAGGTTCTTTATTTATTGAAGACGGACCAGCATCTGGTGGGTGGACAATTTATCCTCCTTTATCTGCCTTACCTGAAGCAATGCCTGGTTCTAAATTAGGGATGACTTTATGGTTAATTTCTATGACATTATTTATCGTTTCTTCTTTGTTAGGCGGTATTAATTACATTGTTACCATCATTAATTTACGAACGAAAGGCATGAAAATGACACGTATGCCATTAACTATGTGGGCTATTTTAATTACAGCTATTTTAGGTGTATTATCTTTTCCAGTTTTAGTTTCTTGTGTTGTATTATTAATTTGTGATAGAAGTTTAGGAACAAGTTTTTACTTATCTGATATTTATATTGGTGGTCGTCCATTAGATAATGTAGGAGGTAGTCCAGTTTTATTTGAACATTTATTCTGGTTCTTAGGCCACCCTGAGGTATACATTGTATTATTACCAGCTTTAGGTATTACTTCCGAAATTATTTCTACAAATTCTCGTAAACCAATTTTTGGTTACAGAGCGATGATTGGATCTATGTTAGCAATTGGATTCTTATCATTTATCGTTTGGGGACATCATATGTTCTTAACAGGGATGAATCCATTCTTAGGATCTGTATTCGTATTTACAACATTATTAATTGCTATTCCATCTGCGGTAAAAGCATTTAATTACATAACTACTTTATGGAAAGGTAATATCCAATATACTCCAGCAATGTTATTTTCTATTGGATTAGTTTCTTCATTTATTACTGGAGGTGTTACAGGAATCATATTAGCTGACTCAACATTAGATATAAATGTACATGACACGTATTTTGTTGTAGCACATTTTCATATTGTAATGGGCTTAAGTGCCATTTTTGGTATGTTTGCCGGCATTTATCATTGGTTTCCTAAATTATTTTTACGTATGTTAAACAAAAAATTAGGTTACTTACATTTTTGGTTAACATTTGTGTGTGCTTATGGCGTATTCTTCCCAATGCACTTTTTAGGTTTAGCCGGTGTACCTCGTCGTTATTATACAAATAGTAATTTCCCAATGTTTGATAATTTAATTGATATTAACGAAATTGTAACTGTGTTTGCAATATTAGGTGCATTAGCGCAAGTAGTATTCTTATTCAATTTCTTTTATAGCATTTTCCGCGGAGAGAAAGCTCCTCAAAACCCTTGGAATTCAAACACATTAGAGTGGACAACTCCTATGGCTAACATTCATGGTAACTGGCCTGGAGCTTTGCCGGTAGTTCACCGTTGGGCATATGATTATAGTAAGCCTGGTGCTGAAAATGATTTTATTCCACAAACTGTTCCTTTAGCTGAGGGAGAACACGATGGTGGTGGACACTAAAATATATTAAATGTCTAAAAAAACTCCTGCTAAATTTAGCAGGAGTTTTTTTTTGATAACAATTAAAACAATGTTTTGAGAACTCTTTATAAACTCTGTAAATTTTTGAACTTGCAATCAATCAAATAAATGTAGACCTTTACAACTCATGAAAAAGAAAGTTGAAATTCTATCGCCTGCCAAAAATTTAGTACAAGGTATGGCTGCTATTAATGCCGGTGCAGATGCAGTATATATAGGTGCTCCCCAATTTGGAGCTCGTTCAAACGCTACAAATTCTATTGAGGATATTGAAGAATTAGTGAGATACGCACACCTCTTTAAAGCACAAGTTTTTGTAGTTGTTAACACTATTTTATATGATCACGAGCTAGAAGATTGTAAAAAATTAATCCATCAACTATATGCTATTGGGGTTGATGCACTTATTGTGCAGGATATGGCTGTTTTAGAAATGGATTTACCTCCAATTGTAATACACGCAAGTACTCAAGCTAATAACAGAGATCCTAAACACGTGAAATTTTTGAAAGATGCAGGAATGAAACGTGTAGTGTTAGCTCGAGAATTAAATTTAGATCAGATTAGAGATATTAGTAATGCAACAGATGTAGAGTTAGAGTTTTTTGTTTCTGGCGCTCTTTGTGTCTCATTTAGTGGTAATTGTTACATGAGTATTGCTAACGGAGAACGAAGTGCAAACAGAGGCTCTTGTGCGCAAAATTGTCGGTTACCATACAATTTAATAGATGGAACAGGAAAAACTTTAATAGCTAATAGCCATTTATTATCTATTAAAGATTTAGACCTAAGCGATCAACTACCAAATTTAATTGAAGCAGGAATTACATCTTTTAAAATTGAAGGGCGGTTAAAAGATATGGTATATGTAAAAAATAATACCTCCTTTTTAAGAAAAAAATTAGATGCGTTTTTAGAAAATAGCACTACATATATAAAAGCATCTTCCGGCAAAACGTTTTTTAATTTTGAACCAGAAATGGATAGAAGTTTTAACAGAGGTTATACCGATTATTTTGTAAACAAGCGCACCGAAAAGATTGGTTCGTGGGAAAGCCCAAAATCACAAGGTCAATTAATAGGAAAATTAATCGATGTAAAAGCAAATGGCTATGTAATTGAGAATAGTGATTTACTAAACAATGGCGATGGTTTATATTTTATCAACGAAAATGGTGAACCAGATGGTGCCCAGGTAAATATAATCATCAATAATATTGTTGTGCCCAACACATTTAAACCCTTAAAGCCCGGAACAATAATCTACAGAAATTCGGATGCAAACTTTAATAGATTAGTTGAAAGAGATGATAGTGCTATTCGTAAAATTGGTATTGCATTAAAATTTACAGAGACTAATGACGGCTTTAAATTATTAGCAATTGATGAAGACGGGCATGAAAGTGAATCATCCTTCTTATCAGAAAAAGAACTTGCAAAAAACGAAGAATCTACTAAGCCAAACATCAAGAAAAATCTTTCTAAAACAGGAAACACTCCTTTCATCGTTGACGAGGTAGATGTTGAGTTTTCTAATAACTGGTTTTTACCAATTTCAAAAATAAATGAGATTAGAAGGATTGTACTTGAACAACTCATCGAAATACGAGTTAAAGAGTATCATCGCGAAGAATTTCAAATCACCAAAACAAATCATCCCTACCCTGTCAGTCAATTAGATTTCACTTACAATGTGTCAAATCAATTAGCTCGACAATTTTATAAAAGACACGGTGTAACAGAAATTGAAAAAGCTTTTGAATTGCAATGGGATCCCGGTAAATCTCGTGTAATGACTACAAAATATTGTGTTAAATATGAGTTAGGCAAATGCGCCAGATTTCAAAGAGACAGCATGGGCGAAAAAGTAGTAGAACCACTTACGCTCAAACATGGAGAGGTGGAGTACAAATTAAAATTTAACTGCAAGCCTTGCGAAATGGAAATTTGGGAAAAGGATGCCGAATTAGAATTTGAAGACGAAGATTAAATACCAATAAAATTTAGGGAAACATTTTACTAAATCGATTATATAGAAATAGTAAAATTAAAACAGCCCATAATTTCAAATAAAAATATAATTGTAAGAGTAATGATATAAATAAAAATTATTATGAAATTCAATTAATATTAATGGAGTTTTTGTAAATGACTTTTGATATTTGTACTTATAGTTTTCAGCAGACATATATAGTAAAATATTGATTAATTTCGTTTTCGTTTAAATACATATACTATGAAATTTAATTTTCCATTTATTATTTTATCTCTTTTTATTTTATCTTGTGAATTAAAGGAAGACATTACTAAAAAAGATTCTCCCACTTCAGGAAAAACTAATTTGTTTTATGATGAAGGTTTAACGCTACATCTTAAAAATCAAATTTATACATTTCAAACAACGTATAAATATGCCGATATAGTTTTGCGTCCATCTAACGAAAAAGCTTGTATTGAAGCCTTATATAATGATAGCAGTAAAGTAATAGCTATTTCTCGTGAATTAACAAAAGGGGAATTAGCTCAGTTTAAAACAAAAAACATATTTCCGCAAACATCCATAGTGGCTGGTGATGCAATTGCATTTATTGTGAGTAAAGAGTTTAATGATTCTACAATTTCTATTAAAGAATTGACAGAACTATTAAAAGGAAATGATAGCACTTTTATGAAAGGACAACATATCAATATTGTTTTTGATAACGCAAATTCCGGTAGCACACGTCATTTAAAAGACTCTTTAATTCCTTCACAAAACTTTGGAAAAAACTGTACTGCTTTAAATAATACTAATGAATTAATTAAGGCAATTTCATCAAATCCAAAATCTATTGGAGTATGCGATTATGCGTGGTTGAGTGATAAGGATGATAACACAACCAAAGCATTTTTAAATACAGTTAAAATTTTAGCGGTCTCTAAAAACAATAATGAAATCTCATACATGCCCGATCAATCCAATATCGCCACAAAAAATTATCCATTGTGCCGCAGTATTTGCATCATTCGTCGTTCAGCAGAATTTAGTTTAGGAAAAGGCATCGAAACGTTTATTGCAGGCCCAACAGGTCAGTTAATGTTTTTAAAACAAGGCCTTCCTCCTAACAGACAAGAGGAGCGTTTAATAGAAGTTGATATGACTCCTCTTAAATAAATTTTGGGTGTTCGAACTGATTATCATTACCCACAATAGTCATCGGAACTTTTTATTACTTGCTGGCATATCCATAACCAATAGCAACATTTAAAAATGAAGTGATTTTTACATACGAACATTAAAATTATGTTAAATTTGTCGCTGTTTTAGCTTTGATTCAAAGCTTGGCAAATAAATTGAATTGTAAATACTGTATTTTTATATACTTAAATATCAAACATGAAAACTAAATTAATATTATTAAGCGCAGTTATTATTGCATCAAATGTTTCGTTTGCTCAAACGTTACAAGATGCTATTAAAAAAACAGATAATGAGCGTTATCAATCTGCAGCTGCTGATTTTAGCTCTTTAATTGCTAAAGAAGCAAACAAAGGTGATAACTACTTTTATTATGGAGAAAATTACTTTAAAAAAGGAGATTTAGATTCTGCTAATATATTTTATTTAAAAGGAGCAGAACTTAATGCAACATATCCTTTAAACTATGTTGGTATAGGAAAAGTATTATGGTATAAAGGTAAAGCAGCCGAAGCAAAAGCTCAATTTTATAAAGCAGCCACTTTAGGTGCTAATAAAAATACAGAGGTAATGCGTAAAACAGCAGAAGCCTATATTTATTCTGATAATAAAAACTTAGACGAGGCAATTACTTTATTAAATGCGGCCATAAAATTTGAGCCAAAAAATGCTGAAAATCATTTATTAATGGGTGACGCATTGTTAGAAAAAAACCCTACAGAGGGCGGGCCTGCGATTAAAGAATATGATAAATTTTCGGAGTTAAATCCTAAATCTCCAAGAGGAATTTTGAGTGCTGGTAAATTATACCAACGTGGTCGTAACTATCAATTAGCATTAGATTTATATAAAAAAGCTCAAGAGTTAGATCCTAATTATGCTCCTGCATACAGAGAAAAAGCAGAGTTATACCACTTAGCCGGGCAAAAAGCAAATGCCGTTGAGAGTTATAAAAAATACTTGGAATTAAATAATTCTTCTGAAGCACGTTTACGTTACGCTGGATTTTTGGTAAATAATAAACAGTATACTGAAGCTATTACAGAAACTGAAAACCTACTAAAAAATGGCGATAGCGATATGTATTTAGATAGATATTTAGGCTACTCTTATGCAGAATTAGGAAACAAAACAGATACGGCAGCTTTTAGAAAAGGATTAAATGCTATAAATAATTTTTTTCAAAAATCATCTAATGTTCCAAATTTTAAATATATCGCTACTGATTATAAATACAAAGGCTTATTATTAGTTAAAACCGGTAAAGACAGTCTTGGTATTGTTGAGTTAGAAAAAGCTGCTGCAATGGATTCTAAATTAACTAGTGAGGTAACTAATGAAATAGCAAAGGCTTACATGAAGTCAAAAAAATATGCTAAGGCAATTGAAACTTTTGAAAAGAAAATGGCCGGTGATCCAAAAAATTTATCTGGTCAGGATTATTTTGAAATGGGACGCGCTTACTATTTTGGACCCAAAGATTTTGTAAAATCGGATAGTTGTTTTTCAAAAGTAACGCAAGCTATCCCTTCGTTTGCAACTGCTTATTTTTGGAGAGGAAAAGCAAACGTTCAACAAGATTTAAAAAATGAAAAATGGTTGGCAAAACCACACTACGAAAAGGCTTTAACATTAGTAAAACAAGAAGAAAGAGCAGGGGTTAAATTAAATGTGATTGAAGCTTGCGAATACTTAGGGTACCATTATTTAGTAATTAAAGATAATGCCAAAGCAAAAGAGTACTTTACAATAATAAAAGACTTAGATCCTAATAATAAAAAACAAGTGGAGTTTTTTAAAAGTCCGGCAGGAAAATAAAAAATAGTTAAAGCTTGTTTAAAATGCGTTTTGGTTGAACTTATTCAAAGAAAACAGTTAACGTTCTTTTTGATAATGGATGTCAAAATATTAATGCTAATAATTTAAAAACCCTTGATA
Source organism: Bacteroidota bacterium (assembly GCA_947462425.1). Next base: position 6,700 of record CANHPI010000001.1, on the reverse strand, counting down.
GACTTCTATCAAGGGTTTTTATTTTTACTTGTGGTACCTCCAGGAATCGAACCAGGGACACACAGATTTTCAGTCTGTTGCTCTACCGACTGAGCTAAGGTACCATCGTATTCGGGCTGCAAATTTAAGAGAATTATTTATAATGCAAAAGAAATATTAAAAAATCTTAAATAGAAGTTTGGTGTAATAGTATTTTCTTACTTTTATAAACATTGAATTTAGTTGTAGATATAGGTAATACTCGCATAAAAGCAGCGTTGTTTAAGGAAAATATACTCTTTAAAAATAAATCATACAATACAGTATCAGAACTTATATCCGACAAGTTATTCATTTCTGAAGCAAAAAATGCAATAATTGCAAGCGTAGTTGAAGGCTTAGGAAATTTTTATGATAGTTTTAATGCCATAATTCCTACCCAGATTTTTACGGTTGATACAAATATTCCCTTAAAAAATTTATATCAATCCGTTTCTACCTTAGGTTCTGATCGCATTATAGCTTCAGTTGGAGGGTATTTTTTATATCCAAATACAAATTTACTGATAGTAGATGCAGGCACATGTATTAAGTATAATTTCACAAATTCAAAAAATGAGTACTTGGGCGGAGGTATTTCGCCCGGAATTCAAATGAAATTTAAATCCTTAAATCAATTTACCAGTAAATTACCGTTAATTAGCTTTGATGAAACATATTCCGATTTAATAGGTACAAATACACAAAACTCCATATTGTCGGGAATATTAAACGGAACGGTAGAAGAAATTGACGGCATTATTAACCAATATAATACCCAATTTACAAACTTAATTTGCATTTTAACAGGTGGGGATTGCGAATACTTGGCAAAACGGTTAAAAAATAGCATCTTTGCCCACCAAAATTTAATTTTAAAAGGATTAAACGATATTTTAAACTATAATCTTGAAAATAAATAAAAATACTTCTTTTTTGAAAACAACTTTCATAACTCTTGCTTTTTTAAGCATCAGTAATTTATCTATATCTCAGGTTTTAACATCAAGCCCATATTCCCGTTATGGGTTAGGAGAGTTAAACTTACAAACATTTGCTACGCCGGTAGCTATGGGAGGTACTTTTATTGCATATCATCAAGATACAATAGCCCCATTTTTTATTAATGCTGCAAATCCTGCCGGATTAGCAGGAATAAAACTAACTACTTTTGAATTAGGAGGACAGGCAAATTTCACGAAAATTAGCAGTAATGAATCCTCTATTAATAAAAAAAATATTAATTTTTCTTATGGATCTGTTGGCTTCCCAATAAAACGATTTGGTGGAGCAGCTTTTGGCATAATGCCATATACAACGGTTGGGTACAAAATTACATCCACGCAGGAATATGCGGGTGTAGGCACAATGAACTATATTTTTAATGGAAATGGTGGTGTTAATAAAGTTTTTTTAGGCTTAGGATTAAAGCCATTTAAAAAACAAACATCAAAATTTTACAACTCTGCATTAGCCGATTCTCTTATCAAATACAGAGAGACTAGTAAATACAAAAGAAAAAAGTTGATTAAACAATTAGTATCTGAGTTTTCGATTGGTGGAACTGCAAATTATTTATTTGGAACAATTAATCAAACTACTGATGTCATCTATCCGGGAACCATAACGTACTTCAATTCAAAAAGAGAACGTTCGATACAAGTATCAGATTTTACTTTTAATGGTGGTTTACAAACACATTTTACTATTGATTCTATCAAATCAAAAGGACAACACCGACTTTTAAAACAAAAAATAAAAATAGGTTTCGGCTTTTTTGTTAATATTCCTTCCTCAATTAGCGCTAAACAAAATAATATTATTTACAATTACACGATTGATGGTTTTGGTATCGAACGACCAAAAGATACTGTTCTTAATTCTCAAAACATTGCAGGAACCGTTAAATTGCCATTAGAAATGGGGGTTGGCTTTTCAATTAAAAAAGGAGAGAAATTAAACCTATTAATGGATGCTGCTACAACTAACTGGAGTGGTTTTAAATACTTTGACACGCCAAGTGCTGATTTTAAAAATAGCTACAGGGTGTCTGCGGGATTAAATTACATACCAAATAAACTAGCCTATGGCTCTTCAAATTACATAAAAAGAATACAATACCGCTTAGGTGTTTCATATTCAGATGGATACTTAGACTTAAAAAACACATCAATCAGTAATTACTTTATTTCTGCAGGATTGGGATTACCGGTTGGCATTGGTCGTTTTGATGACATTGCCATAGTAAATATTTCTGCTCAGTATGGTAAAATGGGCACTGTAAATAATAAGTTATTACAAGAAGATTATGTTCGTCTTGTGCTTGGTTTTACATTTAATAAACGCTGGTTTATTAAATACAAATACGACTAATTTTATATTAATGTCTGCATTTAAAAACATTGCTCAACTGTTTTTTATAATAGTATTTGTTTTTGCAATTTCATCTTGCCAAACTAACAGAGATGAAATAATGGCTCTTGGAAAAAAAGTAGCCATGCCTTCATTAACAGGCAAAGGCGTTACAATGCTGTATTCCGACTCAACCCTTTTAAAGATAAAGTTAATTACACCTCAAATGCTGAAATACGAAAAGGATGTTAAAGAACCCATTACTATTATGCCTAAAGGACTTTTTGTTATCTTTTATGATCAAAACGGAAAAGAATCAACCACATTAAAATCAAATTACGGCGTTCGCTATGAAAACAGTAAACGCATGGAGGTGAAATATAATGTTGAAGTAGTAAACGTAAATGGCGAAAAATTAAATACAGAGCATTTAATTTGGGATGAAGAAAAAAAGAAAATTACTTCTGATGATTTTGTAAAAATAACAACTGCTAAAGAAATTATCATGGGTAAAGGCTTAGAAGCAAATCAAGATTTTACACAATATGAGATTAAAGAAGTATCTGGAACAATTAGAGTAGATGACAATCAATTATAATTATGAGTAAATTTTTTAAAATATTAGAAATTATATGGCTGATAACAGCTATTGGCTGCGCAGCAATCAGTATTTATTTTTTGATAATGAACAACTGGGATAGTGCCTTATACTTTACATTTGTTTTTATTATTGCTTCAATCATGTATTTATTACGCCGCTATCAACGAAAAAACCAAGATCGTTTAGCTAACAACCAACCTAGAAAATAATAAAGTTTGAATTAAGTGCTTGCTGTTTGAAATTAGCTCTAACAAAACTAAGATTCTTAGCTAAAACGACGTCTAAATTTATTTGTAATTAATTTTTCGTTTTTCAGCAATAATTTTATCTTTGCATTCCCTAAATAATAAACAATATGAGCGTTTTAGAAAAAATACGTAGCAAAACAAGTCTTTTAGTTGGTATAGTTGGCTTAGCCCTAGTAATCTTTATTTTAGAGAGTTTACTTGGCTCTGGTAGTGCGCTATTCTCTAACCAAGATTTAGAAGTTGGTAAAATTAACGGAGATAAAATTGATTATCCCGCATTTAGCGCTAAGGTAAATGAACAAATTGCTCAAATTCAGCAATCAAATCCAAATACAACAATAGATGATAAAACTAAAGAACAAATCGTTGAATCTGTTTGGAGTCAAATGATTAATGATAGAGTAATTAAGTTAGAATATAAAAAATTAGGTATTGCGGTATCTGAAGATGAGTTATACGACTTAATGTTAGTGCATCCTCACCAATATGTTATTCAACAATTAACTGATCAAAAAACAGGTAAAGTATACGAAGGTTTTGCTCGTGCAGATGGAACGTTAGACCTTACAAAATTAAATCAGTGGGTAGGGCAAATGAATGCTGAGCAAGAAAAATTTTGGCAACAGTTAGAAAAATCCATATTAGAAGTTCGCGCTGCTGAAAAATACAACAACGCTATTAAAAAAGGATTATACGTAACTACAGCAGAAGCTAAAGATTTGTTTATTGCACAAAATAAACAAGTTAATGCTGCTTTCGTTATGAAACGTTATTCATCTGTTCCTGATTCAACTGTAAAAGTTACCGAAGATGAAATTTCTTCATACTACAATAAACACCAAAATAATTACAAAGTAAAGGATGCTACTCGTAAAATTGAATACATTGCTTATGATGTGATGCCATCAAAAGGAGATTACGAGGCGATAATGAAAGATGCTCAACGCGCAACAGATGAATTTAAAACAAAAACAGCATTAGAGGATTCCTCTTATATAGCTCAAGAAAGCGAAGGTGGTGCGGTAAATATTGCTAGCTATAGCAAAAAAAACATGATTATCAATGATTCAACAGTATTTGAGGCATCTAAAGGAACAGTTTACGGGCCATATGTTGAAGGCACATTTATCAAAATTTACAAATTAGCAGATATAAAATCAATAGCAGATTCTGCAAAAGTACGCCACATTTTAATTGGATTACAAAGTCAAAAAACACAAACACAGCGTACACCTGAGGTTGCAAAACGTATTGCGGATAGTTTATTAGTATTAATAAAATCTAAGCAAGTAAAATTTGACACTTTAGTAAAAACAATGTCTGATGATTTAGGTTCTATCGACAAAGGTGGAGATTATGGTTGGTTTGATGAAAACAAAGGTTTTGTAGATCCATTTAAAAATGCCGGTTTACAAGGAACAGTTGGAAATATAACTATCGTGCCAACTCAATTTGGATTCCATATTATTGAAGTTTTAAACGTTTCTAAAACTCGTCATAACTCATACACGGTTGCTCAAATTACTAAGTTAATTGCGCCAAGCGGAGAAACAAGTCAAGAATATTATAAAACAGCAAGTGATTTTGCTGGTAAAAATCAAACTAGCGATGCGTTTAACAAAAGTGTTGATGCTGAAAAATTAAACAAACGTATTGCCGAAAATATTAAAGAAGGAGATAAAACCTTACCAGGATTAGAAGTTGCTAAAGATTTAGTACGTTGGGTTTATAAAGCTAAAAAAGGAGAAATATCTCCCGTATTTGAATTTAAAGATAGATTTGTTGTTGCTCATTTAGTTGGCATTAAAGACAAAGGTATTGCGCCTTTAGAAGATGTTAAAGACGATGTAACTGCTAAAACTATTCGTGATAAAAAAGCAGAAACTTTTATGACTGAATTTAATACAAAAGCAGGCTCATCTAAATCTATTGATGATATAGCATCTAAGATGGGTTTAACCTCTGAAAAATCTGACAACTTAACTTTCTCTGCTTACAATGTTGCGGCAATTGGAAGAGAAGATGCATTAATTGGTACAGCAGCGGCGATGAAAGCTGGTGCAACAAGTAAGGCTATTAAAGGTGATAACGGTGTATTTGTTGTAAATGTATCATCAGTAAAAGAAGCAGTACTACCACAAGATTTTAAAGGAAAACAAAAAGAAATTGAACAAATGAATACTGGTCGTGTGGACTATGAATTATTTGATGCTTTAAAAGAGAAAGCGAACATTGAAGACCACAGAGGTAAATTTGACTTCTAAAAAACATAACTTAAAAAAAACTCCTGTTAAATTTAACAGGAGTTTTTTTATGCTTCAACCTAAATATAAATTTATCATCGTCGTTCATGAGTATCCTCAGTATCTATACAGATTTTGGCTTTATAACACTATTCTTACTAGCACTTTCTGCTTTTACAGCTGGATTTATTGATGCGGTGGTTGGAGGCGGCGGATTAATACAAACACCTTTTTTATTAATTACATTTCCAAAAATGCCATTACCAGTTTTGTTTGGAACAAATAAAATTGCAGCTCTTGCAGGCACCTCAATTGCTGCATTTAAGTATGCTAAAAAAATAACCTTTAATTATAAATTACTTGCTGTCATTGCTTTAAGTTGTTTTATTTCTTCTTTTTTGGGCGCAAAAATCGTCAGCCACATTGATTCTACTATTCTCAAACCTGTTATTTTAGTCATCCTAATTGCCATAGCTATTTATACTTTTTTTAAAAAGAATTTAGGGGCTCATGAAACAAAAGAACTAACACTAAAAAAACAAATGCTTTACGGTTCAGCTATAGGTTTAGTTGTAGGTTTTTATGACGGGTTTTTTGGTCCTGGCACCGGAAGCTTTTTTGTTTTAGGATTTGTTGTCATTTTAGGTTTCGAATTTGTAAAAGCATCAGCATACGCTAAAATAGTTAATTGTATCACAAACATCTCGGCACTAATTGTTTTTATTAAGCAGGGTGATTATATTTTACAACTCGCTTTTTTATTAGCAGTATTCAATATCCTTGGCAGTTTTATTGGTAGCACTTTGGCATTAAAAAAAGGAAACGGATTTGTGCGTATTATTTTTTTAGTAATTGTTACTGTAATGATTGTAAAATATGGATATGATGTGTTAAGCGCTTATTATTAGTTAGTCCTTTATAGCGCCCTATAAAAGAATGCATCAATCAAATTCAATAATTGTATTCCTTGTTGGTGTTCTTTCAAGCTCTAAATACATAATTAATTTTTAAATTTTGATATTAAATAAAACACTACCAATAAAAGAAAGTGATACTGAGATAAAGAAACTTCACTATCTTAGTCCTAATAAAAAATTACATTAATATGAAATAGCTATGTTTGCTAAAACACAAATGAAGATAAACTGGCTAAACCATATGACAACTAAAAAACAATAATATCTACATATGAAATAGCCATGTGCCTGAACGCACAAACACAAATGAAGATACATGGC